>NZ_AEWE02000056.1:11661-15382 GCF_000190455.2 Pseudomonas sp. TJI-51 | reverse complement strand
CGTAGGAGCGAGCGCAGCTCGCGATTGCGCCGCGCGGGCGGCGCTCGATCTCACAGGCGCTGAAGATGCTGCGGCGGAAGCTGGCATAAGCAACCGGGTCAGATTATCGTGCTGCTTTCGACCCCAGGATGGACCAGCCCCCATGAGTGACGCCCACCGCAATTTGATTACGCGCTTCTACCAGGCCTTCCAGCGCCTGGACGCCGAGGCAATGATCGCCTGCTACAGCGACGATATCGTTTTCAGCGATCCGGTTTTCGGTACGCTGCGTGGCAAGGACGCGGGCGACATGTGGCGCATGCTGACCACGCGCGCCAAAGACTTCACCCTCACCTTCGACAGCGTACGCGCCGACGAGCGCAGCGGTGCCGCACACTGGGTGGCGACCTACCTGTTCAGCCAGACGGGGCGGGTGGTGGTCAATGATATCCAGGCACGCTTCATCATCCGCGATGGCTTGATCTGCCAGCACGACGATACGTTCGACCTGTGGCGCTGGTCGCGGCAGGCGTTGGGCATGCCAGGGGTATTGCTGGGTTGGTCGCCGCTGGTGCAGAACAAGGTTCGCGCACAGGCCTTCAAGGGGTTGCGCGCGTTCCAGCAGGCCCAGGGTGTGTGAAGCTGCCCCTGCAGGCGTTGGCAAGCCTTGGTATGTCTACCTGGTCAGGGCGGCCAACGGTTCGTTGTATTGCGGGGTCAGTGATGACCCGCAGCGGCGTTTTCTGGCCCATCAGAAAGGGCGGGGGGCACGGTACTTCAAGACCAGCCCGGCACAGGCGCTGGTGTATGTCGAGCAATGGCCGGACAAGGGCGAGGCATTGCGCCAGGAGCGGTTGGTGAAACGGCTGCGCAAGTCGGCGAAAGAGGCGCTGGTGGCGGCTTACCTGGTGGGTTCGGCTTGAGGGTGCCGGGGCCGCTTTGCGGCCCATCGCGATGCAAGGCCGCGCCTACAGGAGGTCGCGATGCTTGCAGGAGCAGGTCGCGCGGCCCATGGGCCGTCAGTCCTTGCGTCGCTTCAGCTGGTCCACCAGGGTGGTCGGCAGCCCCTTGATGATCAGGGTGCCGGCGGCCTCGTCATACTCCACCTTGTCGCCCAGCAGGTGCGCCTCGAAGCTGATCGACAGCCCTTCGGCACGCCCGGTAAAGCGACGGAACTGGTTGAGGGTGCGTTTATCCGCCGGAATCTCCGGCGACAAGCCGTAGTCCTTGTTGCGGATATGGTCGTAGAACGCCTTGGGCCGGTCTTCGTCGATCAGGCTGGACAGCTCTTCCAGCGTCACCGGTTCACCCAGTTTGGTCTGGGTAGTGGCGTACTCGACCAGCGTCTGGGTCTTTTCGCGGGCGGATGCTTCCGGCAAGTCTTCGCTCTCGACGAAGTCGCTGAAAGCCTTGAGCAGGGTGCGGGTTTCACCCGGGCCGTCGACACCTTCCTGGCAGCCAATGAAATCGCGGAAATAGTCCGAGACTTTCTTGCCGTTCTTGCCCTTGATGAACGAGATGTACTGCTTGGAGTTCTGGTTGTTCTTCCACTCGGACAGGTTGATGCGCGCCGCCAGGTGCAACTGGCCAAGGTCAAGGTGACGGGATGGGGTGACGTCGAGTTCGGCATTCACCGCCACGCCTTCACTGTGGTGCAGCAGGGCGATGGCCAGGTATTCGGTCATGCCCTGTTGGTAATGGGCAAACAGCACGTGACCGCCGGTGGACAGGTTGGACTCCTCCATCAGCTTCTGCAGGTGTTCCACGGCCTGGCGGCTGAAGGCGGTAAAGTCTGTGTCGCCTTCCAGGTACTGTTTCAGCCAGCCGCTGAGCGGGTAGGCCCCCGACTCGCCGTGGAAGAAGCCCCAGGCCTTGCCTTGCTTGGCGTTGTAGCTGTCGTTCAGGTCTGCCAGCAGGTTTTCGATGGCGTCGGAAGCCGCCAATTCGCTATCGCGGGCGTGCAGCACGGCGGGGCTGCCATCAGGCTTCTTGTCGATCAGGTGAACGATGCAATGACGGATAGGCATGAAATTCTCGGCGAGCTGCAAAAGTCGCCAAGTTTAACCCAGACACCCAGTGGTGCAGTGGCCGGATGTTGGCCGAAATGCCGGTTGTTCGTTTTTTGTTCATTTTTGTACGTTTAAAGCCAAAACCCCTGAAAAACCTGCATTTAATCGAAGTACGCTGCGGATATTTATCCACTCCTGTGGTAGCTTTGCGCGGTCTTGCGCCCCACGCGTGGCGCATTGCCGGCAGCGCGCTGCCGTCGTGTCGAACCAAACGCCGATTTGAGTATCTACATACCCAATTGGCGCGGCCCTCCACTACAAGGGGCTGGCCCGATAACGTCGTCGTTCGCTGCATAACCATCGAATTTGATAGGGAAGGAACACCACCATGGCATTGACCAAAGACCAACTGATTGCCGACATCGCCGAGTCGATCGCCGCGCCGAAAGCCACCGCCAAGAACGCACTGGAGCAACTGGGCCAGATCGTTGCTGACCAGCTGGAAAACGGCGCTGAAATCACCCTGCCAGGTATCGGCAAGCTGAAAGTCTCGGAGCGTCCTGCCCGCACTGGCCGCAACCCTTCGACTGGCGCTGCCATCGAAATCGCTGCCAAGAAAGTCGTCAAGTTCGTGCCAGCCAAAGTGCTGACCGACGCTATCAACAAGTAATTGTTGCTGCTTTGACGAAACCGCGCCCGGCTTGTCCGGGCGCGGTTTTTTCATGCCTGTGATCGGCCCTGGGCGTACCAGCCCTGGCGTGCCGCTTCGTCGTGGAAGCTCCAGGCAACCATGCGGCTCTGCTTCTGGCCCTGGCCCATTTCGACGACACGTACGGCCTTGGCACCGGCCTTCTTCAGTGCAGCCTCTATGCCCGGCAGGTTGCTGGCCTTTGACACCAGGCTGGTGAACCACAACACGCTGCCGGCGTACTGCACGCTTTCGCTCACCAGTTGGGTGACAAAGCGGATTTCGCCACCCTCGCACCACAATTCATTGTTCTGGCCACCAAAGTTCAACAGCGGCAGCGTGCGTTTGGGGTCCTGCTTGCCCAGGTTCTTCCACTTGCGTTGGCTACCGCGGGTGGCTTCGTCGCGGGAGGCGTGAAAGGGTGGGTTGCACAGGGTCAGGTCGAAACGCTCCTCTGGCTGCAACAGACCGCTGAGGATATGGCCCCGGTTCGCCTGCTGGCGCAGGGCAATGGCCTTGCCCAGGCCGTTGGCCTGGACGATGGCCTTGGCCGAGGCCAGGGCTACCGGGTCGATATCCGAGCCGAGAAAGCGCCAGCGGTAGTCGCTGTGGCCCAGCAGCGGGTAAATGCAGTTGGCACCCACGCCGATGTCCAGCGCGCGTACCTGGGCGCCCTTGGGAATTTCCCCCGCGTTGTCCGTGGCCAGCAAGTCCGCGGCTACGTGGATGTAGTCGGCGCGGCCGGGAATGGGCGGGCACAGGTAGTCGGCGGGGATATCCCAGTGCTGGATGCCGTATTGGGCCTTGAGCAGGGCACGGTTGAATACCCTAACGGCTTCGGGGTTGGCGAAGTCGATGCTGGGTTTGCCGTGGGGGTTGGTAATGGTGAAGCGGGCCAGGTCAGGGTGGGCCTTGATCAGGCTGGGGAAGTCGTAGCGCCCCTGGTGCCGGTTGCGCGGGTGCAGGGTAGGTTTGTCGGTCATGGCGGGGTCCGGTGTTGCAGGCCTTGGGGCTGCTCTGCAGCCCTATCGCGACACAAGGCCGC
>NZ_AEWE02000056.1:760-11613 GCF_000190455.2 Pseudomonas sp. TJI-51 | reverse complement strand
GCCTTGTGTCGCGAAAGGGCCGCACAGCGGCCCCAGCGGTCTATCAGGTTGTCACAGCGCTGCAATGCGCGCGTGCTGCTCGGTGAAGTTGGCCAGGGCCTGTTCGGACTCGGCCAGCTTGGCGCGCTCCTTCTCGATCACCGCAGGCGGGGCCTTGTCGACGAAGGCAGCGTTGGACAGCTTGCCACCCACGCGTGCCACTTCGCCCTGCAGGCGCTGAATTTCCTTGTTCAGGCGCGCCAGCTCGGCATCCTTGTCGATCAGCCCGGCCATCGGTACCAGCACTTGCAGGTCACCCACCAGCGCAGTAGCCGACAGCGGTGCCTCTTCGGCATCGCTCAGCACGGTGAACGATTCGACCTTGGCCAGCTTCTTCAGCAAGGCTTCGTTCTCTTGCAGGCGGCGCTGGTCGTCGGCGTTGGCGTTCTTCAGGAACAGTGGCAGCGGCTTGCCCGGGCCAATGTTCATTTCGGCGCGGATGTTGCGCAGGCCGACCATCAGCTCTTTCAGCCATTCGATATCACCTTCGGCGGCAGCATCGATGCGGCTTTCATTGGCCACCGGCCATGGCTGCAGCATGATGGTCTTGCCTTCGATACCGGCCAGCGGTGCGATGCGCTGCCAGATTTCCTCGGTGATGAACGGCATGAACGGGTGTGCCAGGCGCAGCGCCACTTCCAGCACGCGCACCAGGGTGCGGCGGGTGCCGCGGGCGCGCTCGACCGGGGCATTTTCGTCCCACAGCACAGGCTTGGACAGCTCCAGGTACCAGTCGCAGTACTGGTTCCAGATGAACTCGTACAGCGCCTGGCTGGCCAGGTCGAAGCGGAACTGCTCCAGCTGGCGGGTCACTTCGGCTTCGGTGCGCTGCAGCTGCGAGATGATCCAGCGGTCAGCCAGGGACAGCTCATAGGCCTCGCCGTTCTGGCCACAATCCTCGCCCTTGTCCAGCACGTAGCGGGCAGCGTTCCAGATCTTGTTGCAGAAGTTGCGATAGCCTTCGACGCGGCCCATGTCGAATTTGATGTCGCGGCCTGTGGAAGCCAGCGAGCAGAAGGTGAAGCGCAAGGCGTCGGTGCCGTAGCTGGCGATGCCTTCGGGGAATTCGGCCTTGGTCTGCTTGGCGATTTTCTCGGCCAGCTTGGGCTGCATCATGCCGCTGGTGCGTTTTTCCAGCAGGGCGTCGAGGGTGATGCCGTCGACGATGTCCAGCGGGTCCAGCACGTTGCCCTTGGACTTGGACATCTTCTGGCCCTGGCCATCACGCACCAGGCCGTGCACGTATACGGTCTTGAATGGAACCTGCGGGGTGCCGTCCTCGTTCTTGATCAGGTGCATGGTCAGCATGATCATGCGCGCAACCCAGAAGAAGATGATGTCGAAGCCCGTCACCAGTACGTCGGTGGAGTGGAACTTCTTGAGGAATTCGGTCTGCTCCGGCCAGCCCAGGGTAGAGAAGGTCCACAGGCCCGAGCTGAACCAGGTGTCGAGCACGTCGTCGTCCTGGCGCAGCACCACGTCGGCGCCCAGTTGGTGCTTGGCGCGCACTTCCTGTTCGTTGCGGCCAACGTAGACCTGGCCGGCCTCGTCGTACCACGCCGGAATGCGGTGGCCCCACCACAGCTGGCGGCTGATGCACCAGTCCTGGATGTCGCGCATCCACGAGAAGTACATGTTCTCGTACTGTTTGGGCACGAACTGGATGCGGCCGTCTTCCACGGCAGCAATGGCAGGCTCTGCCAGCGGCTTGGTGGACACGTACCACTGGTCGGTCAGCCAGGGCTCGATCACGGTACCGGAACGGTCGCCTTTCGGCACTTTCAGGGCGTGGTCGTCGATGCTGACCAGCAGGCCCTGGGCGTCCAGGTCGGCCACGATCTGTTTGCGCGCCACGAAGCGGTCGAGGTTGGCGTACTGCGCCGGCAACTGGGTGTCGACCTGCTCGTTGACGCTGCCGTCGAGGTTGAAGGCCTGGGCGTTGGCCAGCACGACGGCATTCTTGTCGAAGATGTTCAGCAGCGGCAGGTTGTGCCGCTTGCCGACTTCATAGTCGTTGAAGTCGTGGGCCGGGGTGATCTTCACGCAGCCGGTGCCGAACGCCGGGTCGCAGTAGTCGTCGGCGATGATCGGAATGCGGCGGCCCACCAGCGGCAGCTCGACGTACTTGCCGATCAGTGCCTGGTAGCGTTCGTCATTCGGGTTGACCGCCACGGCGGCGTCGCCCAGCAGGGTTTCCGGGCGGGTAGTGGCAACCACCAGGTAACCCTCGCCTTCGGCGGTCTTGGCGCCATCGGCCAGCGGGTAGCGCAGGTTCCACAGGTGGCCTTTTTCGTCGTGGTTTTCCACTTCGAGGTCGGAGATGGCCGTGTGCAGCTTGGTGTCCCAGTTGACCAGGCGCTTGCCGCGGTAGATCAGGCCATCTTCGTGCAGGCGCACGAAGGCTTCCTTGACCGCTTCGGACAGGCCGTCGTCCATGGTGAAGCGCTCGCGGCTCCAGTCCACCGACGAGCCCAGGCGGCGGATTTGCCGGCTGATATTGCCGCCGGACTGATCCTTCCATTCCCAGACCTTCTCCAGGAACTTCTCGCGGCCCAGATCATGCCGGTTCTGGCCCTTGGCCTCCAGTTGGCGCTCGACCAGCATCTGGGTGGCGATGCCGGCGTGGTCGGTGCCTGGCTGCCACAGGGTGTCGCGGCCTTGCATGCGGCGGAAACGGATCAGGGCATCCATGATCGCGTTGTTGAAACCGTGGCCCATGTGCAGGCTGCCGGTGACGTTCGGCGGCGGGATCATGATGGTGTAGGACTCGCCTGCACCTTGTGGAGCGAAATAGTTCTCGGACTCCCAGGTGTTGTACCAGGAAGTTTCGATGGCGTGCGGCTGGTAGGTCTTATCCATGCGCGGCGGGACCCTGTGCATTTATTCGGGAAAGCCGGGAAGTATAACCAAGCTGGGGGCCGCAGGCGACAAGCTGCTGACAACTGTCGGAACTGTGTTGCCTGCTGCAACAAGCCCACCACAGGCGTTGAGGTCCCTGTAGGAGCGGGCATGCCCGCGAAGCAGGCAACACCGATGTGCGGTTTTACTCGGAACGCTTGATCAACCGCTCGATGCGCGCATCCAGCCGGCGCTTGATTTCGTTCTCGATATGCGGGGTAAAGTCGTTGATCACGTCCTGCATGATCATCTGCGCCGCGGCGCGCAGCTCACTCTCCAGGTGCAGCAGGGTGTCCTGGCGGCGCGTCTGCGGGTCTTCCTCGGGCGCAGCTGCTTCGGTAACCGGCGCGTCCGGCAACAACGGAAGTTGCTCGACCGTTTCGGTCAGCAGGGGGGGTTGCAGGTCGGCATCGCCGAGCAACTGGCGGATCGACTCAAGGTCGTCGAGCAGGTGAGCCGAGTCGGGCAGGGGGGAGTGCTTGTCCATCGTCGTCAAAGTCGCTGTAAGCGGTGGTCTTGCAGAGCATAGCCCTGTTCACGGTAGAAACGGAATCGCTCTCGCGCCGATTGGCGAATGTCGGGCGCCTCGACGACGATTTCCGCCACCCGCTCGAACTGGCCGACAAAGCCCGGCACGCTGGCGCCCAGGTTGATCAGCAGGTCGTGATGGTCACCGGCGTGTTCCGCCAGGCCCAGGGCTACGCCGGCATCGGCATGCACCTCGGCCAGGTCGTGGGGCACGAAGGCTTCGCCCTTGAAGCGCCACAGGCGCAGGTCCAGTTCGTCGCGTTGCTCGGCATCCTGGCAATGCAGGTAGACCCGGTGGCCAAGGCGCCAGGCCTTTTCACACAGCTTGCAGGCGAAATCGAGCCGCGCCGACAGCGAGTCGGTAGGCAGAATATAGAAGTCGACTTTGCTCATGGTCGGTATGGCCGGCCGGTGGCGCGCCAGGCACCACCGGCGTCATGGCCTCAGGCGCCAGCGCGGTCCAGCAGGTACTGGGTCAGCAGCGGCACCGGGCGACCCGTGGCGCCCTTGTCCTTGCCGCCGCTGACCCACGCCGTACCGGCGATGTCCATGTGCGCCCAGTTATACGCCTTGGCGAAACGCGACAGGAAGCAGCCTGCGGTGATGGTGCCGGCCTTCGGCCCGCCGATGTTGCCCATGTCGGCGAACGGGCTGTCCAGTTGTTCCTGGTACTCGTCGAACAGCGGCAGTTGCCAGGCGCGGTCGTCTGCGCGCTTGCCCGCGTCGAGCAATTGACCGACCAGGTCGTCGTTGTTGCCCATCAGGCCGGAGGTGTGGCTGCCCAGGGCGACGATGCAGGCGCCTGTCAGGGTAGCGACGTCGATCACCGCCTGTGGCTTGAAACGCTCGGCGTAGGTCAGGGTATCGCACAGCACCAGGCGGCCTTCGGCGTCGGTGTTGAGGATTTCCACGGTCTGGCCGCTCATGGTGGTGACGATGTCACCCGGGCGGGTGGCGCCGCCACTTGGCATGTTCTCGGCGCAGGCCAGCAGGCAGACCAGGTTGATGGGCAGTTGCAGTTCCAGCACCGCACGCAGGGTGCCCATGACGCTGGCGGCACCGCACATGTCGTACTTCATTTCGTCCATGCCGGCGCCGGGTTTCAGGCTGATGCCGCCGGTGTCGAAGGTGATGCCTTTACCTACCAGCACGAAGGGCTTGTCGGCCTTCTTGCCGCCCTGGTAGTTGAGCACGATCAGGCGTGGCGGCTGGTCGCTGCCCTGGCCCACGGCGTAGAAGGCGCCCATGCCCAGGTCCTTGATCTTCTTCTCGTCGAGCACTTCGACCTTCAGTGCCTTGTGCGCCTTGCCCAGGTCCTTGGCCTGCTCGGCAAGGAAGCTCGGGTGGCACAGGTTCGGTGGCAGATTGCCCAGGTCGCGGGTGAACGCCATGCCGGTGGCGATGGCGCTGGCGTGCTTCACCGCGCGCTCGACGTCGGCCTGGCCGGCCTTGTCTGCCAGCAGGGTGACTTTTTTCAGTGCGCGCGGCTCGACCTTCTGGCTCTTGAAGCGGTCGAACACGTATTCGCCGTCCTGCAGGGTTTCGGCCAGCAGGCGGTACTTGCCGTAATGGGCATCGCGGTTGCTGACGGCGATATCGTCCAGGGCCAGCACGGCATCGGCGCCGTTGAGCCCCTTGAGCACACCGGCGACGCTGGCGACCAGCTTGCGCCAGGCGCGGTCGCCCAGGGCTTCGTCCTTGCCACTGCCGACCAGCAGGACGCGTTCGGCCTTGAGGCCCGGGAGGTTGTGCAGCAGCAAGGTCTGGCCCGGTTTGCCGGCCAGATCACCGCGCTTGAGTACCGCGCTGATGGCACCCTCGGTGGCCTGGTCGACGGCCTTGGCCACCGCGCCAAGTTTGCGATTTTCACCGACTGCAATGACCAGGGTGGCGGTTTTTACCGATGCAGCAGCTACGCTTTTTACAACCAGTTCCATGTCAGGGTCCCCGAATGATCGATACAAATGGCGCTGTACATTGCAGCGCTCTGGACGGGCCTGGCCGCGTCGTCGCGCGCCAGCGGAAAAGCTGCCAGTTTGAGCCTGCGGCCCGCGTGCTGACAACCCCGTTATGCGCCTTCACGCGCCGCCAAGTGACAGGCGCAGCCAATCACAGGATAATGCGCGCACTTTACATGGAGGTTCGCCTTTGGCGAACCGGCATTGGTCTTGGATGTACTAAGTCATTGTTTGGCGCCATTGCATGGCAGTCCGCCCTGACAACCCAGGAGTGTCTGGTTTGATCGTCTTTCGTTATCTGTCCCGCGAGGTCCTGGTGACCTTGAGCGCCGTCAGCGCCGTGCTGCTGGTGATCATCATGAGTGGGCGCTTCATCAAGTACCTGGCCCAGGCCGCCCAAGGCGTGCTCGACCCGGGCGTATTGTTCCTGATCATGGGCTTCCGCCTGCCGGGTTTCCTGCAGCTGATCCTGCCCTTGGGGCTGTTCCTCGGCATTCTGCTGGCGTACGGCCGCCTGTACCTGGAAAGCGAAATGACCGTGCTCTCGGCCACTGGCATGAGCCAGCAGCGCCTGCTGGGCATGACCATGGCGCCGGCCGCACTGGTGGCGCTGCTGGTGGCCTGGCTGAGCCTGAGTCTGGCGCCACTGGGCGTGGCCCAGGTGCAGCAGATCATCGCCCAGCAGGACACCCTGACCGAGTTCGACACCTTGGTGCCAGGCCGTTTCCAGATGCTGCGTGACGGCTCGCGGGTCACCTACACCGAGCAACTGTCGGACGACCGCGTCAAGCTCGGTGGCGTGTTCATCTCCGAGAAACGCTTCAATCAGGACAAGACCAAGGACCGTGCGCCGTCGGTGCTGGTGGCGGAAAAGGGCCACCAGGAGATCCAGGCCGATGGCAACCGTTACCTGGTGCTGGAAAACGGCTACCGCTACGACGGTAACCCCGGCCAGGCCGACTACCGGGCCATCAAGTACGACACCTATGGCGTGTTGCTGCCCAAGCCGGAAGTGGCCGAGGAAGTGACCGAGCGCGAGGCCATTCCGACCCTCGACCTGTTCGGCAAGACCGACCTGCGCGAACGCGCCGAACTGCAATGGCGGCTGTCGTTGCCGATCCTGGTCTTCGTGGTGACCCTGCTGGCGGTGCCGCTGTCGCGGGTCAACCCGCGCCAGGGCCGCTTCCTCAAGTTGTTGCCGGCGATTCTTCTGTACATGGCCTACCTGACAATGCTGATTTCCGTACGTGGCGCCCTGGAGAAGGGCAAGTTGCCGATTGCCCTGGGCATGTGGTGGGTCCACGGGCTGTTCCTGCTCATCGGCCTTGGCCTGATGTACTGGGAGCCATTGCGCCTCAAGCGTGCCGCCCGCCGTGCGGAGGTGACCCATGGCTAAGCTCGACCGCTACATCGGCCAGAGCGTGCTGCTGGCCATCCTGGCAGTGCTGGGGATCATCCTCGGCCTGGCCTCGTTGTTCGCGTTCATCGATGAGATGGGCGACCTGAGCGACACCTACACGGTGATGCAAGCCGGTTACTACGTCTTGCTCACCGCGCCACGGCGGCTGTACGAAATGCTGCCCATGGCTGCGCTGATCGGCTGCCTGATTGGCCTGGGCAGCCTGGCCAGCAGCAGCGAACTGACCATCATGCGTGCGGCCGGTGTGTCCATCGGGCGTATCGTCTGGGCGGTGATGAAGCCCATGCTGGTGCTGATGCTGGTCGGCCTGCTGATTGGCGAATACGTGGCGCCGGTCACCGAGAACAAGGCCCAGGCTGACCGCTCGCTGGCCCAGGGTGGGGGCGAGGCGCAGAGCTCCAAGCGTGGCATGTGGCATCGCCAGGGCGAGGAGTTCGTGCACATCAACGCCGTACAGCCCAACGGCCTGTTGCTCGGCGTGACCCGCTACCGCTTCGACAGCGAGCGCAAGATCCAGACGTCGAGCTTTGCCCGGCGTGCCCAGTACACCGACGATCACTGGTTGCTCAGCGACGTCAGCACGACCTTCTTCCGCGGGGACCACACCGAGGTGGTGAAGGCCCCCACCGAGCGCTGGGACGTGTCGCTGACTCCGCAACTGCTGAACACCGTGATCCTGGCGCCGGAGTCGCTGTCGATCACCGGCCTGTGGGACTACATCCACTACCTGTCCGACCAGGGCCTGAACAACGCCCGTTACTGGCTGGCGTTCTGGACCAAGGTCCTGCAGCCGATGGTGACTGCGGCACTGGTGTTGATGGCCATTTCATTCATCTTCGGCCCGCTGCGCTCGGTGACCTTGGGCCAGCGGGTGTTCACCGGCGTGCTGGTGGGCTTCGTATTCCGCATCGGCCAGGACCTGCTCGGCCCTTCGAGCCAGGTGTTCGGCTTCCCGCCCTTGCTGGCGGTGGTCATCCCGGCGGGCATCTGTGCCCTGGCCGGTGTGTGGTTGCTGCGCCGGGCGGGGTAATGGCCTGAGCTGGAGATAATGCTTGTCTGTTAAGCGTTACTGGGGCTGCTTTGCAGCCCTTCGCGGGCACGCCCGCTCCTACACGCTTGGCGCTGCGCGATCCCCTGTGGGAGCGGGCGTGCCCGCGAAGGGTCGCAAAGCGGCCCCGAATTACTTAACTGACAGGCATTAACCCTAGGCCGGCTTTTTCATCGGGGCCTGGCCTTTCTATTTCTTCTGTTTCGGCACACGCACCAGCTGGCTCTCGGAATAGATGTCATGCCAGCCCCGCTTGCGTTTGTCGATCAGCACCCAGAAGAAACCCAGCCCCAGGCACAACCACGACGCGATCGACACCACAAAGCGCAGCAGTGCCTGCCACAGGCTGATCGCCGAACCATCTGCGTTCTGTACCCGTACGCCCCACACCTGCATGCCCAGCGTCTGCCCGCCGTGGGTCCAGAACTTGGCGAAAAAGCCGAACAAGGCGAACAGCAGCACCGTGGACAGCAACGGGTCGCCGTCCAGTGCGCCTGCCTCGGTCAGCTCGCGCATGCGGGCTTCGCCAATGATCGCCATCTGGATCATCTTGTAGGCCCCAGCGGTCACGATCAGCAGCGCGGTGCACAACAAGAAGTCGTAGAACATCGCCGCCAGGCGTCGGCCCAGGCCGACCGGCGGAAAATCACCCTGGGGTGTGAGCAAAGGCTTGGACATGCAAAACGGCTCCAGAAGATGAAGCCGCTATTCTACGGGCAAAAAAAAGCCCCTGCACTTGGCAGGGGCTTTTGCAGTCGGGTTCGGCTTAGCCTGCAACCTGAACTTTGTCCGCTTGCATGCCTTTCTGGCCCTGCACGGCCTCGAAAGTGACCTTTTGGCCTTCTTTCAGGCTCTTGAAGCCGTTGCCTTCGATTGCGCGGAAGTGCACGAACAGATCCGGACCGCTTTCTGGGGTGATGAAACCGTAACCTTTTTCGTCATTGAACCACTTGACGGTACCGTTCTGACGTTCAGCCATTGTCTTATTTCCTATGGAGCTCGAATTTTGATGACAGTTACTTTCGCACGTTGTGTAAGCGAAAGATTACTGGGCTGGGTTGCAGGAAAGTAAGAGACGTCGAACGGGTTGTAGCAACGCTTGGCTACTGGCCCAGGTCACGAACTATTGCGACCCATGCAAACACAGTAGATTGACTCTACGCCAACTCCCGAGCGAAAAACAAGCCCTCGGCCACGCGGAAAAACGGCCTTTTTTCACGCACCGATCACCGTCGTGCAAACGGCATGGTGGCTGGCCTCGCGCCATGTTCAAAAGTTACCGGGCAGGTTTCGGAAACGAATATGCCACGCCTGCCCGCCACCTTCACAAAGCCGATTCACCCACGGTAGTAACGTTGCGCTACGAAAGGCATTTTACTGACTTTCAAGGCCACCTTCTTGCCCCGCACCACGGCAAATAGCGCGGTGTCGATTGCCGCATGTTCACTATCGATATAACCCATTGCAACGGGCGCTCCAAGTGTCGGGCCAAAACCGCCGCTGCACACTTTGCCAACCGGTTTATCGTTGGCGTCGACAATGTCCGCGCCTTCGCGTACAGGCGTGCGCTCTTGCGGCAACAGGCCGACGCGTTTGCGTGCCACACCGTCGCGCTGCTGGGTGAAGATGGCCTCTGCGCCCGGGAACCCACCTGCACGCTGGCCGTCGGCGCGGCGCACCTTGGAAATCGCCCACAGCAAGCTGGCCTCGACCGGGGTGGTTTCGCTGTTCATGTCGTGGCCATACAGGCACAGGCCGGCTTCCAGGCGCAGCGAATCACGGGCACCCAGCCCGATCGGCTGTACTTCCGGTTCGGCCAGCAGGCGGCGGGCCAAGGCTTCGGCAGCGCCGGCCGGCACCGAGATCTCGTAGCCATCTTCGCCGGTGTAGCCCGAGCGGCTGACGAAGCAGTCTTCGCCCAGCAGTTTTACCTCCCGCAACTGCATGAAGGTCATGTTGGCCACTTCCGGCGCCAGCCGCGCGAGTACATGCGCTGCCGCCGGGCCCTGCAGGGCCAGCAGCGCACGCGCCTCGAACAGCGGCTGCACGTCGCAGGCGTTGCCGATCTGCGCTTGCAGGTGAGCCAGGTCCTGCGCCTTGCAGGCCGCGTTGACCACCAGGAACAGCTTGTCGTCGCCCAGGTTGGCGACCATCAGGTCGTCAAGAATGCCGCCTTGCGCATCGGTGAACATGGCATAGCGCTGCATGCCCACCGGCAGGTCGATGATGTCTACCGGCACCAGGCTTTCAAGGGCTTTGGCAGCGTTGGCACCGTGCAGGATGATCTGGCCCATGTGCGACACATCGAACAGGCCGGCCTGTTCACGGGTATGCAGGTGCTCCTTGAGGACGCCCAGCGGGTACTGCACCGGCATGTCATAGCCCGCGAACGGCACCATGCGCGCCCCCAGCTCCAGATGCAAGGCATGCAGTGGGGTCTTGAGCAGTGTTTCGGACATCGGTGACTCCTTGCTTTCGTTAGTGGGTCAACACTCGATGATGTTGACGGCCAGGCCGCCACGGGCGGTCTCTTTGTATTTGCTTTTCATGTCGGCGCCGGTCTGGCGCATGGTGCGGATGACCTTGTCGAGCGACACGTAGTGCTGCCCGTCGCCGCGCAAGGCCATGCGCACCGCATTGATCGCCTTTACCGAGCCCATGGCGTTGCGCTCGATGCAGGGCACCTGGACCAGCCCGCCAATGGGGTCGCAGGTCAGCCCCAGGTTGTGTTCCATGCCGATTTCGGCGGCGTTCTCCACTTGCTGCACACTGCCGCCCATCACCTCGCACAGCGCCCCGGCAGCCATCGAGCAGGCCACCCCGACTTCGCCCTGGCAGCCCACCTCGGCACCGGAGATGGAGGCGTTTTCCTTGTACAGGATGCCGATGGCCGCAGCCGTGAGCAGAAAACGCACCACCCCGTCTTCGCTGGCACCGGGCACGAAGCGCATGTAGTAGTGCA
>NZ_AEWE02000056.1:0-637 GCF_000190455.2 Pseudomonas sp. TJI-51 | reverse complement strand
CGCGCAGGCTGGCCTCCGGGTGCCGGCTGAGCTGGCGGTACAGTGCCGGTGCCCGGCGCCTGACCTTGAGCCCACCCGGCAGAATGCCCTCATGCTGGCAGCCGGCTTCGACGCAGTCCTGCATCACTTGCCAGATGCGCAGCAGCCCGGCGCGGGTTTCTGCCTCTGGGCGCCAGGCCTGCTCGTTGGCCAGCATTACCTGGCTGACCGCCAGGTTGTGCGTGGTGCAGTGGCCAAGCAGCTGTTTGGCGGTGGTGAACGGGTAGGCCAGGGCGGTGCTGTCCTCGACAATGCGGTCGTGGCCGGGGGGGGGGTCGGGGCCGGCGGCGGCTTCGTCAACCACAAAGCCGCCGCCCACCGAGTAGTACTCGCGGCTGCGGATTTGAAGGCCGGCGTTGTCGAATGCGCGGAAGATCATGCCGTTGGGGTGGTAGTCCAGTGGCTTGCGGATCATTGCCAGGTGCTGCTTTTCATTGAAGGCAATGGTGTGCTCGCCCAGCAGCTTGAGCTTGCCACTGCTGCGGATGGCCTGCAGGCGGGCGGGGATGCTGTCGGTATCGAGGGTGTCCGGCTGTTCGCCTTCAAGGCCGAGCAACACGGCCTTGTCACTGCCGTGGCCTTTGCCGGTGGCACCCAG
>NZ_AEWE02000055.1:0-22649 GCF_000190455.2 Pseudomonas sp. TJI-51 | reverse complement strand
GTCCCAGGCGTTACTGGCCCGAAACAAACGTAGGAGCGAGCGCAGCTCGCGATGCGCCGCGCGGGCGGCGCTCGATCTCACAGGCGCTGCATATCTTGTGACAAACACCTATCAGCCCTGATGCGCCCCCTGTGGGCTGGCTTGCCGGCGATGGGGCTGCAAAGCAGCCCAATGGCTGCCACCAGGGCTTGACTGACGGGCATTACCCGGCTGCCACGCTTACAGGAAGGTGAATACCTGCGCTGCCGGCAAGCGCGACTTGCCCAGGCCGGCATTGAAGTCGGCCTCACTGCGATAGCCCAGGCAGAGCATCACCACGCTGGTGAACCCCCGCTCGCGCAAGCCCAGTTCGGCATCCAGCAGCTTGCTGTCGAAACCTTCAATGGGCGTGGCATCCAGCCCCAGCGCCGCAGCCCCCAGCAACGCCGTGCCCAGGGCCAGGTAGGTCTGTTTCTCCATCCAGTGCTGCACGTCCTTCAGATCGAAGCGGTGCAGGTCAACGTAGTGACGGCGGCTCTGGTTTTGCGCCGCGCGCGCCTGGTCGTCCCGGAAGCGCCCGTCGGCGGCCTCCTGATCCAGCACGCTGTCCAGGTGCGCTTCAGTCATTTCGGTACGGGTGCAGAACACGATCACGTGCGAAGCATCGAGCAGCTTCGGCGTGTTGTAGGCGTAGCCCTGCGAGGTGCTCTTGGCCAGCCGGGCCTTGCTTTCGGCGCTGTCGGCGACGATGAAGTGCCAGGGCTGGGAATTGACCGAGGACGGGCTGTGGCGCAGTTGCTCGAGCAAGGCATCGACCGTGGCCTGGGGAATACGGCGTGAGGCATCGTAGGCTTTGGTGGTGTAACGGCGCTTGGCCAGCGAGACGGTATCCATGCAACGACTCCAGGTATGAGCAGTGAATTTGCCGCTCATCTTATCTTTCCTGCAGAAAAGAAAAACCGGCACAATGCAGCAACACTTTCGGCCCTGGAGTGAAAATGCTGCGCATCGCAGACCTTGAGCTGTTCGCCCGTAGCAGCGTGCTGGGCAGCTTCACCGCCGCTGCCCACGAAGCGGGCTTGCTGCCTGGCCAGGTGGCTGCGGCCATCAAGCGCCTGGAGCGCGACCTGGACGTGCGTCTGTTCGCCCGCACTACCCGCAGCCTGCGCCTGACCGCAGAGGGCGAGCGCTACCTGCCGACCGCACTGAATGTGCTGGAGAGCCTGCGCCAGGGCCACGAGGACCTGCATGGCAACCCTGACACCCTGCGCGGTACGCTGCAGGTGTCGGCGCCCTCCGACATGGGCCGCAACATGCTGTTGCCATGGCTCAGCGCCTTCCGCCGCGAGCACCCGGCGTTGCAGGTGCGCTTCTTTCTCTCTGACCAGATCGCCGACCTCAACCGTGACCCGGTAGACGTGGCCATCCGCTATGGCCACAACCAGGACGCCAACTACATCGCCCTGCCGCTGGCTGCCTGGAACCGCCGGGTGCTGGTCGCCTCGCCCGACTACCTGGCCCGCCACGGCCGCCCACTCACCCCCGATGCGCTGCAGCAGCATGCATGCCTGTTGTACATGCAGCACAACCGGGTGTACGACAAATGGCAACTGGGCAACCGCACCGTGCAGGTGCGCGGGCCGCTGGTCAGCGACGACGCCGATGTCATCCGCCGTTTGGCCGTACAGGGTGAAGGCATCGTGTACAAGTCGTGGCTGGACGTCAGCGCCAACATAGCCACCGGCGAACTGGAGGTCGTTCTCCCCGGACTGCTCGGCGAATCGACCCCGGTCACGCTGGTTTGCCCGCATCGCAAACAGCTCACCCCAGCGGTAACCCAACTGCACCTGTGGCTACGCGAGCGCTTCGAGGCGCTGCGTGAACCGGCACTGGCCAGCGGCTGCACAATTGTTCCAGACTGAACTCAACCGTTACGCTAGGTTGGCGTTTTGAATCGGCGGCATGCCCCCATGAGCAACTGGATAGACTTCAAGCAGGACGCCGACACCGGCATCGAGTCGGTGCGGGCGCATTTTGTCGGGCATGCCTACGACCCGCACTGGCACGACAGCTTTCTGGTGGGCGTCACCGAACAGGGGGTGCAGCAGTTCAATTGCCGCCGGGTGCGCCACCGCAGCACACCCGGGCAGGTGTTCTTGCTCGAGCCTGGCGATATTCACGATGGCCTGGCCCCTACCGAGGAAGGCTTCACCTACTCCACGTTGTACCTCGACCCGCTCTGGCTCGACCAGCAATTGCGGTCGCTGTTCGAGCACGCGCCGGGCGGCAGCCTGCCGAGCTTTGCCGACACCCTTTGCCATGACCAACGTTTGGCAAGCGCCACCGCCCTCGCCTTCCGCGCGGTTCACGACCAGGACTTGCGCATCGTCCGGCAAACCGCCACCGACGAACTGCTTGCCCGCCTGACCTGCCACCTGCACTGGCGCCGGCGCATCAACCCCGACCCGCGCCTGCCGCTGAGCGCGCAGCGCGCGCGGGACTACCTGCATGCCAACCTGGAACGTGACATTGGCCTCGACGACCTGGCCCAGGCCTGCGGCATCGACCGTTTTCGCCTCACCCGGGCGTTCAAGGCCGCCTTCGGCATTGCCCCGCATGCCTACCTCATCCAACTGCGCCTGACCCGGGCGCGGCGGCTGCTCGCCCAAGGCCAGAGCTCGGCGCAAGTGGCCGTGGCCTTGGGCTTTGCCGACCAGAGCCACCTGGGCCGCTGGTTTCGCCGCGCCTACCAGCTGACACCGGCCGACTACCGCAGGCGCTGCTCAAATCTTCCAGACTGAACCGCTTGGCAACAGCGAGCATGGGGCTTTGATGCTCTGGAGCGTTCCCATGTCTCAGTCGATGCTGCCCTTCATCCTGTTTGCTTTGGTCGCCAGCCTCAGCCCGGGGCCAACCAACCTGTTGATCCTGGCGCACGGCGCCCGCCTGGGCGTACGGGCCAGCCTGTTGCCGATCCTGGCGGCCTGCTGCACGGCAGCGACGATTGTGCTGCTGGTGGGCCTGGGGCTGGGCGAGCTGTTGCTGCGCCACCCACTGGCACAACAACTGATGAGCTGGGCCGGAGCGCTGTGGTTGAGCGGGCTGGCGTGGAAAATGCTGCGCAGTGCCGGGGCACCGCTGCACGCGGGTACGGCGCAAGGCTTCAGCGCCCTCAGCGCCGCCTTGCTGCAGGCGGTCAACCCCAAAGTGTGGTTGATGGCCGTGGCGGTTGTGGGGGTGTTTGCCGCCCCCAGGTTACCGGTCTGGCAGCTGGCGTTGGTGTTCTGCCTGGTTGCCCTGCCGTGCATGGGGGCATGGGCGGTACTGGGGGCAGGCAGCGCCCGCTGGTTGCAGGCGCCGCAGCGGTTACGGGTGTTCAACCAACTGTTGGCGGGGCTTTTGCTGATTTCAGCATGGGCGGCTGTGCTGGCCTGACGCCCTCCCGCCGGTTTGGGCTGCCGCGCAGCCCATCGCAGGGCCTGACCGGTCAGTGCGGTAATGCCTCTCGCAAGCGCCGGGCGCTGGCCACGGCCAGCAACAACCCGGCCACCGCCACACTACCACCCACCAGGCCGATGTACGCCACATCCAGCCGGCCGCTGACAATGCTGCCCAGCAGGGCCCCACCCCCGATGCCGATGTTGTAGATACCCGAGAACAGCGCCATGGCCACGTCGGTCGCATCAGACGCCAGCTTCAAGGTCCTGGACTGCAACGCCAGGCTGAAGCTGAGGATCGCTACCCCCCACAACATGCTCAGCACCGCGAACACATAAAAGTTGCCTGACAGTGGCAACAGCAACAGCAGGCACGCCGCCAACACCCCCATCGAGCCCAGCAGGAAACCCTGCGGGAAGCGCTCGCTGTAGCGGCTGAACAACACTGAACCCAGTACCCCTGCGCCACCGAACAGCAACAGCAACAGCGTGGTGCGCTCGCCGCCGATCTGCGCCACGTGCAGAGCGAATGGCTCGATATAGCTGTACGCGGTGAATTGCGCAGTAATCACCAGGGTCACCAGCAGATAGGTGATGACCAGCGCCGGGCGCCTGAACAGGACCGGCAGGCTGCGTAGCGACCCGGAGTTCTGGCTGGGCAGCAGCGGCAATGACTTCATCAGGCACACCATGGTCGCCAGCGCTACCACGGCAATGCTCAGGAAGGTGATGCGCCAGCCCAGTGCCTCGCCCACCACACGCCCGAGTGGGATGCCAAGCACCATGGCCAGGGTGGTGCCGGTGGCCAGCAGGCCCAACGCCTTGGCCTGCTGCCCGGGCGGCGCCACGCGCACCGCCAGCGAAGCGGTAATGGCCCAGAACACTGCATGCGCCAGGGCAATGCCGATGCGACTGACCAGAAGCATGGCGAAGCTTTGCGACAGCCAGGACAACAAGTGGCTGACGATGAACACCATGAACACCAACAACAGCAAGCGCCGCCGTTCGATGTTGCGGGTCAGCAGCATCATCGGCAGAGACGCCAGCGCCACCACCCAGGCATAGATGGTCAGCATCAGGCCGACCTGGGCAGTGCTCATCTCGAAGCTGCCGCCAATGTCACTGAGCAGCGCCACCGGAACGAATTCGGTGGTATTGAAAATGAAGGCCGCCAGGGCCAAGGCGATGACGCTAAGCCAACTGCCGCTGCCCGTGCCGGGTGGCAGGTGGCTGGGTACAGGTCCGTTCATTGTAGAAAGAGAGTCTCCGTGAAAAAGCAACAGGTCGCGCGCCAGGGCCCCGGTCTACTGGGTTGCCGACGTACGCATTGTCATGAATAGGAATGCCGGCATGGTACGCGTCACACCCGGGGCCAACAACCGCAAGTCGGGCATAAGGAGTACCATGCCCACTTGAAGTGAAACACGTTGCAGCAAGGAGCCCGATCCACTCATGGACAAGCAGTACCCCCAGCAGCAATGGCAGCAGGCGGTCATCGCCTATGCCCAGGCCGTCAACGACTACGTCGCACAAGGCCGTGCCCAAGGCTGGGACAACCTTCAAGCGCCACAAGTGCCCGCCACCGACCACCTGCTCGACGCCTGGCTGGCAGCCTTGCAGGCAGCCAACCGCCCGGACTGCAGCGAGCAGCAACGCCAAGCCTTCCGCCAAGCCTGGCCGCCTGCCCACCAACCGCTGGTACCGTTGCTCGATGAGCATGGCCAGGGCATCAGCAATGTCCTGCTGCTGGGCGACGGTAGCCTGCTGGCGCGCATCGGCATGCCGCACGAAAAAGGCCAGGTGCTGCGTATCGATCGCCATGGGGTCACCCCGGTGATCGGCGTCGAGTGCTTCGGCCGCTGCCCGGCCCGCCGCTACTTTGCCCTGGGCAATGCCGAAGGCGTCCGGGTGACCGCTGGCTGGGGCGGCCCGCAGGTACAGCGCCTGGCCTGGCCGACCGGCCTGGAAGGGTTGCCGGCCGGCTACCCGTTCGAGCCGTTCGACCTGCCACCCGCGCCCACCGCATTGATCCCTTTCCCGGACGGCCAACGCGTGCTGCTGGTCAGTGCCGATGGCACCTTCGTATTGGCCAGCGACGGCGCAACCCGCCTGCTGCCGCACCAGGCGCGGGTACTCGACGCCCTGGCCGAAGGCACCGAGCCGGAGGACATCAGCCTCGGGCTGAGCATGGAGCATGGCGCGGTGTCGGCGGATGGCCGCTGGGTCGTGGTGGGTGAGCAAGGCAGCCGGCACCTGGTGCTGGACGACCGGCTCAGGTTGGTGGCCGAGATTGGTCCCGGCAGCGAATACCCGCATTTCGCGCTGTTCAACCAGCGGGGTGACCAGTTGCTCCTCAACGCCTGCCACTTCTACAGCGGTGCCACGCTGGCGGTACGGGTAGCCGACCTGCCGGGGCTGCGCACCGATTACTACAGCCAGGACCCGCGCACCCCACTGGTGCAGGATGGCGCGCGTGTCTATGCCGGGGTGGCTCGCGCTGGCGAATACATCATCGGTGATGCCTACGGCTACCTGCGGGCGTTTGGGGAAGATGGCCAGGAGCATTGGCAGCACTACCTGGGCTCGACCATCAGCGCCATGGACATCAGCGCCGACGGGCGTACCCTGGTGGCCGCCAGCCATGCCGGGATTGTGGCGGAGATTGCCCTCGACAGCGGCCGGCCGGCTTGGCAGATCGGTACCGGCGCGCATGGGGAGGTGCGCCGGTGGCTGTTCTGGAAGGGCTGGGACAAACCGCTGGCCTGGTAGCCAAGCCTGCCCCGTCCTCCCAGCCGGCCGCTTCGCGGCTTGCCCGCATAGCGGCCGGCGCTGGCCTCGATCAGGCCTGCAGCGTGGCCATGTCGATCACGAACCGGTATTTCACATCACCGGCGATCATGCGCTCGTACGCCTGGTTGATATTGCGGATGTCCAGCATCTCGATATCGCAACGGATATCGTGTTCGGCGCAGAAGTCCAGCACTTCCTGGGTCTCGGCGATTCCACCAATCAACGACCCCGCCAGCACCCGACGCTTCATGACCAGGTTGGCCGCATGCACGGCCGGGTCGATCGGCTCGATCAGGCCGACCAGAATGTGCACCCCGTCGAACTTCAGCGTTTCCAGGTACGGGTTCAGGTCGTGCTGCACCGGAATGGTATCGAGCAGGAAATCGAAACGGTCGGCCGCAGCGCGCATCTGCTCGGCATCGGTGGACACGATCACATGGTCGGCACCCTGGCGCCGCGCTTCTTCGGCCTTGGCCTGGGAGCGGGTGAACAAGGTCACTTCTGCGCCCAGCGCCTTGGCCAGCTTGATGCCCATGTGGCCCAGCCCGCCCATGCCCAGGATGCCGACCTTGTGCCCCGGGCCGACACCGTGGTGCTTGAGCGGCGAATAGGTGGTGATACCGGCGCACAGGATCGGCGCGGCGCTGGGCAGGTCCATGCCGGCCGGAATGCGCAGCACGAAATGCTCGCTGACCACGATGCTGCTGGAGTAGCCGCCCATGGTGTTGCTGCCGTCGACCCGGTCCGGGGTGGCGTAGGTCATGGTCGGGCCTTGCTGGCAGTATTGCTCCAGGTCCTTGGCGCACGCCTCGCAGTGGCGGCAGGAGTCGACCATGCAACCCACGCCTACCAGGTCACCTACCTTGTAGGCGGTGACCTGTTCGCCCGTGGCGGTGACGCGGCCGATGATTTCGTGGCCAGGCATCAGCGGGTATACGGCAATGCCCCATTCGTTGCGCGCCTGGTGGATGTCGGAGTGGCACACGCCACAGTACAGGATCTCGATGGCGACATCGTCCGGGCGCGGGCTGCGGCGCTCGAAGGTCATGGGCGCCAGGGGGCTGGTAGGGGTTTGGGCGGCGTAACCGATGGCGGTATACATGCTGGACCTCGCTGTAGAATGAAACGATTCAGTGGGGCAATTGTGCCCACCAGTCGCCCTCGCGCCCACGGCTGATTCTCCGGCATGCATGCCTGATTCTCCGAACCTGCCTTTGTGCTACTGGCGCGATACCGTCAATCTGCGATCATTAGGCTGTCTGATCCTCTGCCCTGGTTCATCATGCAACTGACCCGCCACGTCGATGCCAATGCGCCCCTCTGCGCCCTGATCCGCTGCCTGGCCACGCGCCCGGGCTTCGTGCCTACGCACCTGCCACAGGTGCAAGTACTGAGCTGGGACCACTATGTCGCCAGCAGCCCGCAAATCTACGAGCCCAGCCTGATGATCCTGGCCCAGGGCAGCAAGCTGGCGCGCCTGGGGCCACGCACCCTTGAGTACGGTGCCGGCCACTACCTGGTGCAGGCGTTGTCGGTGCCCTTCATGTGTGAAACCTTCGCCACCCGCGAGGCGCCGTTGTTGGGCGTGGCGGTCGACATCGACCGTGGTGTGCTGGGTGAACTGGTACAAAGCATGGACCTGGCGCCAGACCCTGCCGTGCAGGCGCAGACACCGCAATCGATGACTTCCGCAGCACTGGATGCGCCCATGCGCGACAGTGTGGAGCGCCTGCTGCAGTGCCTGCAGGACCCACTGGATGCCAAGGTTCTGGGCCCGGCGAGGGTGCGTGAAGTACTCTACACCGCGCTGCGCGGCCCGCAGGCTGGAGTGTTGCGGGCGCTGGTGGAACAACAAGGGCACTTTGCCCGTATCGGCGCCGCCCTCTCCCACTTGCGCGAGCACTATAGCGAGCCCCTGAGCGTGGAGGCGCTCGCGGCGCGGGCCAACATGAGTGTTTCGACCTTTCACGAACACTTCAAGCGCTGCACCGACATGGCGCCCATGCAATACCTCAAACGCCTGCGGTTGCTCAAGGCCCAGCAAATGCTGATCGGCGAAGGCCTGGGTGTAGCCCAGACGGCGCACCGGGTGGGCTACCAGAGCACGTCGCAGTTCAGCCGCGAATACAAGCGCCAGTTCGAACGCAGCCCAGGGGATGAACTGCCTTACCAGAGCTTGCCGGTTTGACTGAAGGGCGGCGGGCAATCACCCGTCAGTCACCAGGCGTGGCACTTGAGGGCGCCAGTGGCCATTGCGCCAACGGCCAGTAGGTGCCCTTGCGTGATTCATACAACGTGAAGTGCGGGGCACCGAGGAAAAACGCCGGCGCACTGCCGGCCTCTGGCAAATCGCCGCGATAATCCCTGGCAAGCGTCAGGTGCGGGCGGTAGTCGCGCTTGTCAGCTTGGCCGGCAAAAGGCAGCAGCGCCTGCTGCAGGCCGTACACCAGGCGCATCAGCGCTGCTGGCACCTGCTGCGCCTCCAGTACCAGGGCGCTGGAGCGCTGCCACACCTGCAAGCGGTCAAGTGTCAACCGGGGTACCCTGCCCGGCAGCGCCAGTTGATCGACCGTCGCACAGATTGCCGGCACCAGGGCGGCATCCACATCGCCCAGGAACAGCAACGTGACATGAAAGTTGGCGGCCGGCACCGGTTTGCCGCTGCGCAGGTTCAGGCCGCGACGGAACTGGGCCAGAGCGCGGCGCTGGACATCGCTGACCGGCAAGGCGAAAAACAGCCGTTTGAACGGGCTGCCGCTGGGGCGTACATCATGAACCATGGTGACTCCTGGGCATGAAACGTTTGCGCACGACTGTAGGGCATTACACCAATGTCGGCCCACGGTTTCGTAACAATAAGTACAAACTGCCCACATGATTGTTTATGCTGGCGGGCTTATGCCATGGCGCATGGCCTTATTTTCGACAAGTAACCGTCCATGAAAATTGCACTCGTCCTCCTCTTCGTTCTCTCGATCGCGTACGTTCACCTGCGCGGTCGGGTCCGCCACAAGCTGACCCGCCAACTGGGCGACCACTCCAGCTTTCTGGCCCCGATCAACAGTTTTCTGTACCTGTTTTCCAAACACCCGGCCAAACCGTACCTGCCCGTCGAGGGCTTTCCCGAACTGAAGCCGCTGCAGGAGCACTGGCAGGAAATTCGCGAAGAAGGCCGGCAACTGCTGCAGGTAGGCGAAATCAAGAAGTCCGACAACTACGACGACGTGGGCTTCAACTCGTTCTTCAAAACCGGCTGGAAGCGCTTTTACCTGAAGTGGTACGGCGAAAGCCACCCGTCGGCAATGGCCCTGTGCCCACGCACCACCGAACTGCTGCAAGGCATCGGCACGGTCAAGGCGGCCATGTTCGCCACCCTGCCACCGGGGGCCAAGCTGGTGCGCCACCGTGACCCGTATGCCGGCTCCTACCGCTACCACCTGGGCCTGGACACACCGAACGACGACGCCTGCTACATCGATGTAGACGGCGAGAAATACTCATGGCGCGACGGTGAAGGGGTGGTTTTCGATGAAACCTACATCCACTACGCGGCCAACAATACCGAGCACAACCGCATCATCCTGTTCTGCGATGTCGAACGCCCGCTCAAGTACCGCTGGGCCAGCGCGTTCAACCGCTGGTTCAGCCGCAATGTCATGGCGGCTGCCGCAGCCCCCAACACCGCCGGAGACAAGACCGGCGGCATCAACCGGTTGTTCACCCGGATCTACAAGATCCGGGAACGCGGTAAGGCGCTGAAAAAGCGCAATCGCACGCGCTACTACCTGGAGAAGTGGGCGGTGGTGGCAGCGTTGCTGCTGGTGTTCATCTACATCTGAGTCCGTGTGTTGCCAGCGGCCTGTGCATATGGTGTAGCCAAAGGCATGACTGGGCATGCACCAAAGTACAAGCCGCACGTTCGCCACGCTTCGACTAGCCTGAAAGCTCCATTCGCAACCACCCCAAGGTGACGACGATGAGCATGATGGACTGGGATGCCTACCGAAAGCAGTTGATGGCCGGCATCGGCGATCTGAAGCAACTTTCCCCCGACACCGTGGCCGGCTACATGACCGCCAGCGGCGCCGGGGCCAAAACCGGTCATCTGGACGCCAAGACCCGCGAACTGATCTCCCTGGCCGTGGCGGTAACCACCCGTTGCGACGGCTGTATCGCCGTGCATTCGCAGCAAGCGGTGAAGCATGGCGCCACCCGTGAGGAGATTGCCGAGGCGTTGGGTGTGGCGGTGGCGATGAACGCGGGTGCCGCGCTGGTCTACTCGGCCAGGGCCCTGGATGCAGTGGGCAAGGCCAACGGTTGAACCCGAACGGCGCCGCCCTTGCGCGACGGCGCCGTGCCCCGCAGACTGGGCGGCTCAACCCGCGCAGGAACCCGCATGATCCACATCCGCCCCATGACGGCCGAAGACTTCGAGCGCTTCTGGCCCACTTTCCAGGCCACTGTCCAGGCCTGCGAAACCTATGCCTACGACCCGGCCCTGAGCTTCGAACAGGCCCGCCACCTGTGGCTGGAGCTGCCTTTGCGCACCTTGCTGGCCGAAGAAGAGGGTCAACTGCTGGGCTCGTACTACCTCAAGCCCAATGCGGCAGGGCCCGGTGCGCATGTCGGCAATTGCGGCTACATGGTCTGCGCCCAAGCGCGCGGGCGCGGCGTGGCCAGGTTGATGTGCGAGCACTCGCAGAAACTGGCGCGCCAGGAAGGCTTTCTGGCCCTGCAGTTCAACTCGGTGGTGGCCACCAATGAAGTGGCAGTCGCCCTGTGGCACAAGCTGGGGTTCGAAACGGTTGGCCGGCTGCCCAAGGCCTATCGCCATGCCCGGCTGGGGCTGGTGGACTGCCTGGTGATGTACAAGTGGCTGGCCGATGAGCCAGTGGCAGAGAAGCCGCCGCTGCTGATCGGGCGCAAGAATATCGAAGCCCGGGTTTCGCGGCGGCGTGGGCGCTGATCGTTCTTCACGATCTGCCTTGACGAAGGCACCGCCAGGTGCTCAGATGCGCGCCAGTTTCAGGTGCCCTACGCCGCCGCGCGCAGGGTGAAACGGGAAGCCGGTGCGTCGTGTTGATCACGACAAGTCCGGCGCTGCCCCCGCAACGGTAAGTGAGCGAACCCTTCGAGATACCACTGTGCTCAGGCATGGGAAGGTGAAGGTTTCATGCCCCTCGCAAGCCCGGAGACCGGCCTGAGGCTTCACTTGGCACCCCGCGGTGGGCGGGCGCAGGCCGGTATCCGTGCGCGCGCCTGCCTGTACGGAGCCCTCCTTTGCGTGTTTTCCACCGGGATCCATTCATTCCTGCAGCAGTGGAACGACATGTCCCGTATGTTCAAGCTTCACCCCCTGGCGGCCTGCCTGGCCGTCACGCTCCCGGCCCTGGCCGATGACCGCGGCCCGCAGCCCCTGGCATTGCCCTCCACGGCCATCACCGACACCCTCGACAGCCATGCCAGCGACTTGGCCACGCCGACCCAGGCCGGCTCGCGCCTGGGGCTCAGCGCCCTGGAAACGCCAGCCAGTACCAGCAGCATCAGTGCCGAGCAGATCCAGCAGCGCAACAACCTGACCGTGCAGGATGCCGTAACCCGCTCACCGGGCATTACCTTCATCGGCTCCCCCGGCGACGGTGGCACCGGCCTGTCCGCCCGCGGCTTTGCCGGGCACGGCTCGGTCATGACCTTGTTCGATGGGGCCCGCCTGTTCACCGGAGCCGGCACCCAGACCTTCCCGGTCGACCCGTGGATGGTCGAACGTATCGATGTGCTTCGCGGCCCGGCATCGGTGCTCTACGGCGAAGGCGCCACCGGCGCGGTGGTCAACGTCATCCCGAAAAAACCGGTTGCCGGTACGGTGCGCAACCAGCTGCGGCTTGGGTATGGCAGCTGGGACCGCCAGCAACTCGGCCTGGACAGCGGTGGCAGCCTCAGCGAGCGCCTGAGCTATCGCCTGACGCTGAACCAGCAAGCCGGCAATGGCTGGGTGGACCGCACCCCCTCACGCAGCCTGGCGCTCAGCGCGGCCCTGCGCTTCGATGCCAGTGACGACCTCAGCTTTACCCTGGCCCATGAGCGCGGTGCGGCGCAGCCTGCCAACTACTACGGCACGCCGCTGATCGACGGCCATTACCGCAGCAGCCTGCGCAAGAAAAACTACAACCTGCAGAACGACGTGCAGCGCTACGACGACCAGTGGACCCGCCTGACCACCGACTGGGCACTCAACGACCACCTCAGCGCCAGCAACCAGCTGTACTACATCAGTAGCCGCCGCCATTGGCGCAACGCCGAGCAGTATGAATGGGACGCCGGGCGCCAGCAGTTGCTGCGCGGCAGCTACCTGGAAATCAAGCACGACCAGGAGCAATTCGGCGACCGCCAGACCTTCACCCTCGACCATTCGCTGTTCGGCCTGGCCAGCAGAACCGTGCTCGGCGCCGAGTACAACAAGGTGCGCTTCAACGTCGACAGCAACAGCCCCTACAACGACGTAGGCGGTGACTACATCGACCCGTGGCAGCCGCAGCCGGGCGTATTCCACAGCGGGTCGCCGCTGCGCCCGCAAAGTCTGTCCACCACCCATACCTTTGCCCTGTTCGGCGAAAACCGCTTGCAACTCACTGAGCGCCTGTCGCTGGTGACCGGGGTGCGCCGCGACCAGCACCACATCGACCGCGACGACCTGACCAATGCCAGCCGCAGCGACCGCAGCCTGCAAGGTGGCAACTGGCGTGCGGGGCTGGTGTATGCACTAAGTCACGCGCTGTCGCTGTATGGCCAGTACTCCACCAGCGAGGATGGGGTCAACAACCTGATAAGCCTCAGCCCCAACCAGATGCACTACGACCTCACCCAGGCGAAACAGACCGAGGTGGGCCTCAAGCAAAGTTTCTGGGACGGGGATGGCGAATGGACCTTGGCGGCCTACCACATCGTCAAGCAGAAGCTGCTGGTAGACGACCCCCTCACGCACCAGCCCCAACAGGCTGGCCAGCAGACGTCGGATGGGCTGGAGGCAACCGTGGAACTGGCGCTGGCCCACCAGTGGCGGGTGTCTGCCAACGCAGCGCTGCTGCGCGCCCGGTATGACGCGTTTGACGAACAGGTGGGCGCAGCGGTGCAGGACCGTGCCGGCAACCGCCCGGCCAACGTGCCTCGGCGCACCGCCAACCTGTGGCTGAGCAAAGGTATTGGCCAGCAGATCGAGGTGGGGGTGGGCGCGCGCTATATGGATGAACGTTACGCCGATAACGCCAATACCCAGAGCGCCCCAGGCTATACCGTGGTCGACGCCACGATCGGCTGGCAGGTTCTGCCGCAGGTGAAACTGGGGTTGCAGGTGAACAACCTGTTCGACCGCGAATATGTGCAGGCGGCGTTCAGCGGCCAGCAATGGCTGATGGGAACGCCACGCTCCTACTTTGCCACGGTGGACTACAGCTTCTGAGCGGAGCAGCCCAGGTTGGCTTTGCGCAGCTTCACCGCGAAAAAGCCAACACGGCGCTGAGCAAAAAGCCTACCCGCCCATGGCCATATGGATATAACATAACATTTCACTCACACCTGTTCTCATCAGCGACCTTCCATGACAAGCGCCAGCGCCACCCCCACCCAACTCAACCAGCGCCTGCAGAGCATCGACGCACTGCGCGGTCTGGTAATCCTGTTCATGCTCCTGGACCACGTGCGCGAAACCTTCTTCCTGCACCGCCAGGTCAGCGACCCGATGGCCATCGATACCACCGAGCCGGCACTGTTCGCCAGCCGTACCCTGGCGCACCTGTGCGCGCCGGTATTCGTGCTGCTGACCGGGCTCTCGGCCTGGCTGTATGGCGAAAAGCACCAGGGCCGTGGCGATGTCGCGGCGTTCCTGTTCAAGCGCGGGCTGTTTCTGGTGGCGCTGGAGTTCACCCTGGTCAACTTTGCCTGGACGTTCCAGCTGCCGCCCACGGTGATCTACCTGCAGGTGATCTGGGCCATCGGCATCAGCATGCTCGCCCTGTCGTTGCTGGTGTGGCTGCCACGCCCGGCGCTGCTCGGCCTGAGTGCCGTCATCATTGCCGGGCATAACCTGCTCGACAGCCTGCACTTTGCCCCGGGGTCTGCCCTGCACGTGCCCTGGGCGATTCTGCATGACCGCGGCTGGCTGACGTTGTCCGACACGCTGCGGCTGCGCACGTCCTACCCGGTACTGCCGTGGATCGGGGTGATCGCCCTGGGCTACTGCCTTGGGCCATGGTTTGCCCGCGGCAGCCAGGCCGGGCCACGTCAGCGCTGCCTGCTGCTTGGCGGGCTGCTGGCGCTGCTGGGCTTTTTCGTGCTGCGCGTATTCAACGGCTATGGCGAAGCCGCGTGGAGCAGCTACCCCACGCTCACACACACCCTGATGAGCTTCTTCAACCTCACCAAGTACCCGCCTTCGCTGTTGTTCCTGGCGCTGACCCTGGGCTGCGGCCTGCTGTTGCTGCGCGCATTCGAGCGCGCCGGCCAGGCCCGCTGGATCAGCGCCCTGGCGGTGTTCGGTGCAGCGCCGATGTTCCTCTACCTGCTGCACCTGTATGTGCTGAAGCTGCTGTACCTGGCCTGCGTGGCGCTGTTCGGCAGCAACCACGGCAGCTATTTCGGCTTCGACGGCGTCGCGGCGGTATGGTGCGTGGCGCTGTTGCTGGCGGCTTCGCTGTACCGGCCGGTGCACTGGTTCGCCCGGCTGAAACAGCGGCGGCGCGACATCCGCTGGCTGAAGTACTTCTGAAAAGCGTTTTCACCCGGCGGCGCGATGGTCTACCATGCGGGCCGCCGGTTTCCATCACGGAATCAATAGGGAATCCCCGGCCCGCCAACACGGGCCAAACGGAACTGCCCCCGCAACTGTAAGTGCCGAGCCTGCTCCATCGACGCCACTGGGTGTACTACCCGGGAAGGCCGGAGCCGGGCCGTGACGCACCAGTCAGGAGACCTGCCGGCCAACATTCACCAACCGGCGGGGTGCCCGGGATTGGCCATTGTGTTGCCTTTGCCGCTGGCAAAGGCGCGGCGATGTCTGTCCGTGCGTTCATTCCGTGAACTGTCCGATAGGAGATCGCCCAGCATGCTGCCCCGCTTCGCCACCCTGCTTGCCGGCCTCAGCCTCAGCGGCCTGGCCCAGGCCGCCGCCACCCAATACCCGCTGACGGTGGACAACTGCGGTAAGCCGCAGACCTTTGCCCAGGCGCCACAGCGCGCCGTGACCATCGGCCAGGCCGGCACCGAGATGCTCTATGCCCTGGGCCTGGGTGACAAGCTCGCGGCGAGCTCGCTGTGGTTCAACAATGTGTTGCCCGAATACCAGGCCATGAACGCCACGGTACCGCGCCTGGCCGACAACGAACCCAGTTTCGAGGCGGTGGTTGGCCAACGCCCGCAACTGGTGGCCGTGCAGTTCGAGTGGATGGTCGGGCCGCAGGGTGTGGTCGGTACGCGCGAACAGTTCGCCGAACTGAACATCCCCACCTACCTGTTGCCCTCGGACTGTGAGGGCAAGGACAACCTGATCGGTGCCGACGGCACCCGCCTGCAGGCGTTCCAGGTCGACAGTATCTACAAGAGCGTCAGCCAGCTGGCGGAGATCTTCGATGTACAGGCGCGCGGCGTGGCCCTGAACGCCGAGCTCAAAGGCCGCCTGGACAGCGCCCGCGCGCAATTGGCGGGCAAGGACCTGTCGGGCACCTCGGCACTGTTCTGGTTCTCCAGCGCCAACCTGGTCATTGACCCTTACGTCGCGGGCCGCCAAGGGGTCGCCGACTTCATGCTGCGCACCCTGGGGGTGCGCAATGTGGTCGAGTCCAGCGAGGAGTGGCCCACCGTAGGTTGGGAAACCCTGGCCAGGGCCAACCCCACCTGGCTGATCATCGCCCGCATGGACCGCCGGCGTTTCCCCGCCGACGACTACCAGAAGAAGCTGGCATTCCTGCGCAGCGACCCGGTAACCCGCAACATGGACGCGGTGAAACACGACCGCATCATCATCCTCGACGCCGACGCCATGCAGGCGGGTATCCGCCTGTTCCGTGGCGTGCAAACGTTGGCGGCCGCTTTTGCCAGCGGTAAAGCCAGCCAGTGATCAGTCGACTGTCAGCCTGTATCGGCCTGGCCGTGGCCGCACTGCTGGCGGCCCTGCTCGCCGGCACAGCCATTGGCGAAACCGGCCTGGCACCGCGCGTGGTCGGCCAGGTGCTGGCCAACCAGCTGTGGCAAGCCGGTTATCCGGTCGACCCGATCGATGCCGGGATCATCTGGAACTATCGCCTGACCCGCACACTGGTTGCGGCGGCCTGCGGTGCCGGCCTGGCCACCTGCGGCGTGATCCTCCAGGCGCTGCTGCGCAATCCCCTGGCCGAGCCCTACCTGCTGGGGCTGTCCGCCGGCGCTTCGACCGGTGCCGTACTGGTTGGCCTGCTGGGCCTGGGCAGCCTGGCTTTGAGCATGTCGGCCGGCGCCTTCATCGGTGCCCTGGCGGCCTTTGCCCTGGTGCTGGTGCTGGCCCGCGCGGCAGGCCCTGGCAGCAATAACGCCCAGGTGATTCTAGCTGGTATAGCCGGGTCGCAACTGTTCAATGCCCTGACGGCATTCCTGATCACCAAGTCGGCCACCGCCGAGCAGGCACGGGGCATCCTGTTCTGGCTGCTGGGCAACCTCAGTGGGGTGCGCTGGCCCGCAGTATGGCTAGCCGTGCCAGTGGCACTGTTCGGCTTGCTGGTGTGCCTGTGGCATCGCCGCGCGCTGGATGCCTTCACCTTCGGCGCCGACTCGGCAGCTTCGCTGGGCATACCGGTGCGGCGCAGCCAGTTACTGCTGATCAGTTGCGCGGCGCTGGTAACGGCCGTGATGGTGTCCATCGTCGGCGCCATCGGTTTCGTCGGGCTTGTCATTCCACACGCCCTGCGCCTGCTGCTCGGCCCCGGACACAGCCGCCTGCTGCCTGCCAGTGCATTGGGCGGGGCACTGTTTCTGATTGCCGCCGACATCCTCTCGCGCACGCTGATCAGCGGCCAGGTCATACCGGTGGGCGTGGTCACCGCGCTGCTTGGCGCGCCTGTCTTCGCGCTGATACTGGTCAGCCGCCGGGGGCGCCCATGACGGTCATGGCTGCATTCCAACTGGCGCCGCTGAGCTGCCAGGATCTCGGCCTGCAACTGGCCGGCAAACGGGTGCTGCACGACATCCACCTCAACCTGGTGGCGGGTGAAACACTCGCGATCGTCGGCCCCAACGGCTCAGGCAAGTCTTCGCTGCTGAAGGTGCTGGCCGGCCTGCGCCCGCCGGCCTGCGGCAGCGTGCAGTTGATGGGCGAGCCACTGGCAGGCATGCCTCGCCGGCGTGTGGCCCAGTGCCTGGCACTGGTTGAACAGCAGGCCGACACCCTCGATGCAATCAATGTGTTCGACGCGGTCGCCTTGGGCCGCACGCCGTGGCTGTCAGCCATTGCGCCGTTCTCCAGCGCGGACCGGGCGATTGTCGAGCAGGCACTGGCCGACCTCGACGCCTTGCACCTGCGCGCTCGCCTTTGGGGGTCGTTGTCCGGTGGCGAGCGCCAGCGCGTGCATATCGCCCGCGCCCTGGCCCAACGGCCGCAGGTGCTGCTGCTCGACGAACCGACCAACCACCTGGACATCCAGCACCAACTGAGCCTGCTGCAACAGGTACAAGCCCTGCAGGTCACCACCCTGGTGGCCCTGCACGACCTCAACCAGGCGCTGACCTGCGACCGCGTTGCAGTGCTCGACAAAGGCCGGCTGGTCGCGCTCGGCACGCCGTTCGAGGTACTGACCCCCGAGTGCCTGCTGCACACCTTTGGTGTTCATGGCCATTACCTCACCGACCCCTGGGACGGCACACGCATCCTGCGCTTTCGCACCCCCTGAGCAACCGGCAGAAGCCTGGGTAGCCCAGGCGCCTGGCCTGCTCAGCCCAAGCGCAGCTGCATGTGCGTGGTTTGCCAGACCGGGTCTGGCTCCACGTCCACGACAGCGAAGCCTTGCCGCTCCCAGAACGTAATGGCCCCCGGCAGGAATGGGTGGGTATGCAGGTAGAGGCATCCGATGCCGGCCTGCAGCGCCTGCTGGCGCAAGGCGCCGAACAACGCGGCGGCAAGCCCGCGCCTGCGGTACGCCGGCAGCACGAACAGGCGCACCACTTCAACTACCCGCTCGCCAGCATAATCAAGCTGGCTGAAACGGTGGTCGTAGGGGAGGTAGCCGATCACCCCGACCAGGCGCTCATCAACCCGGGCTTCCAGGAAGCAGCCCTCGCCTTCAAGGTAGGTTTCGCTGAAATGCGCCAGGTCCCGGGGCAACGGTGCATTGGCCAGCGCCGGAAACAGCTCGCGGCGCGCGCTGTCGACAAACGCCAGCACTTGGCCAATGGCATCGCGGGTAACAGGTTGCAACGTCCAGTTCGGCATAAGGTTCAAGCCTGAGTGTTGGGTGCACGGTTCTAACCCAGCCGGCCGTACAAGGCAAATCGCAGGGCTCGTCGCGGCAGGGCTGACCTCGCTATAATCGGCAGCCTTCACTGCCCGACCAGGCCACGCCATGCCTCGCATCCAGAAGTTGCTGTTGCCGCTGTTGCTGATTGCTGTCGTTACCGCCTGCGACCAGAAGCCCTCCCGTGAAGAGCAGATTCTTGCCCAGCTGCCGCTGCAGGATGCCTACGACCACAACATCGAACGCATGGCCGGGCTGCTGGCCCGCCAGCACCCACGGCTGGCGCGTACCACCATCGAAGATGTGCTGCGCAAGCACCTGACGGTAGAAGACCAGCGCCAGGACCTGTTCCGCCTCTACAGCAAAGAGCATTTCAGTGACGCCGAGTTCGCCACCATTGTCGCGGCCACCCAGGACCCGGCCAAAGCCCGTGCCCTGGAAAACACCGATGCTGGCCGGCAACTGAGCGACAAACTCACCGGCCTGATGCGTGAAACCGCCCGCGACCCCAAGGTGCAAGCATTGGCCGAGCAGCGCATGCAGCAGGTGCAAGACGAACTGAACGCCTTGGAAAAGGCAGGTTCATGAGCGCGACCGGCACGGTCGCTTCCGTTTCGTAGCCCTATTCGAACACTCGAGGTCAGGATTGCCACACGCCAAGCACGGACTGCGCCTGGATCTACGCACACTCATTCTGGTGCTGTGCGCCCTTACTGCCGTGGTCATGCTGTGCGCCAGCTATTTCGCCAGCTACCGGGTACAGCGCCAATTGCTGATCGACCACGCGCTGGAAGCCAACCGGGTGTATGCGGCCAAGCTGGCCAGCATCACCGATGCATTCATCGGTAGTGCCTTGCAGCAACTGGCGTTCAGCGCCAGCGAGCAAGGCCGGCAACTGGACGATCCCGCCGCCTTGCAGCGCGAGACCGACCGGGTGCTGGGCCAGAGCATGGCTTTCAATTCCACGTTCGTGATCGATGCCAATGGCGTGCTGCTGGCGATATCCCCCGCCCAGCTACGCCACATGGTCGGCACCCGGATGCAATCGCCCGGTGTGCAGGAGGCATTGCAGGAGCGCCGCGCGCTGGTGTCGACACCCTATCTGTCGGCGGCCAACAACCTGGTGGTGGCGCTGACGCAACCGGTCGTCGACGCCAACGGCCGCTACCTGGGGTATGTCGGTGGCAGCCTTTACCTGCGGGAACGCAACATCCTCAACCGCCTGCTCGGCGAGCACTTCTACAAGGACGGTTCGTACCTGTATGTGGTCGACCGCAATCGCCGGCTGCTCTACCACCCCGACAGCCAGCGGGTGGGTACCGTCGTGCAGGGCAATGAGCTGATCGACCAACTGACCAACCTGGGCAACGGCACCCGCCAGCTGACCAACAGCCAAGGTGTGGAGATGGTCGCCGGCTTCGCCACCGTGCCCAGCGCCGGCTGGGGCGTGGTGGCACAGCAGCCACTGGCACAAACCATGATGCCGCTCAGCCGCCTGGTGCTGAACGTGGTCGGTATTTCCGCGCCGCTGGCCCTGATAGGCTGCTTGCTGCTGTGGTGGCTGGCCCTGACCATCGCCCGCCCACTGTGGCAACTGGCTGCAGGTGCCCGCTCGATGGACCGCCCCGGCACCGCTGAGCGCTTGCATCGCGTGCGGGCCTGGTACTTCGAGGCCGCAGAGCTCAAGCGCGCCTTGCTGTTCGGCTTGAACTTGCTGCAGGCGCGCATCGGCAGGCTCAACCGCGATGCCCAGACCGACCCCCTGACAGGCCTGGGCAACCGCCGCAGCCTGGAGCTCAACCTGTCGCTGCTGGAAGCCGAAGGCCGGGCATTTGCAGCCATCGTGCTGGATATCGACCACTTCAAGCAGGTCAACGACAAGCATGGGCATGTGGTCGGTGACCAGGTGCTGCAGCGGCTGGCCGAGCTGATGCGCCGCTGTTGCCGCGAGGGTGACCTGCTTTGCCGCACCGGCGGTGAAGAGTTTCTCATGCTGCTGCCTGGGGCCAGCCTGGAGGTGGCCGCCGCGGTCGCTGAGCGCCTGCGGGTGACGGTGCAGGAAACGCCGATCCAGCCGGTGGGCGCGGTGACCCTGTCACTGGGGGTGGCCCACTGGAACGGCGAGCCGGGGCGCGAGCCGGAAACCGTGCTGAGCGAGGCTGACCTGGCGGTGTACCGGGCCAAGCAGGACGGGCGCAATCGCGTCGCTGTCGCCTGATTGCCTGGCGCCCGCTGCGCTGCCGGGCACACGCCGTGTCGATGGCGGTTGATTCAGGTATCCCGAGGTCGTCCTCGACAAAGCGCCTTGCGCTGCCCGGTTATCTACTGGCAGGCATAACAATGATGGCGCGGCCAGACCGCACCACGTCCATCATGCCTGCCAATGGAATCGGAGAGCACCCGCATGTCCGCACCTCATGAGGTATCCCCCGCCACCCTGCGCAGGGTGATCGCCGCCTCGGCCATCGGCAACTTCGTCGAATGGTTCGACTTTGCCGTGTACGGCTTTCTCGCCACGCTGATCGCCAGCCAGTTCTTTGCCAGCGAAGATTCCAGCGTCGCCTTGCTCAAGACCTTTGCCGTGTTCGCGGTGGCCTTCGCCTTGCGCCCCCTGGGCGGTATCGTGTTCGGCGCCCTCGGCGATCGGCTGGGGCGCAAGCGCATCCTCTCGCTGACCATCTTGCTGATGGCCGGCTCCACCACCCTGATCGGCCTGCTGCCGACCTACGCCAGCATCGGCCTGGCCGCGCCGGTATTGCTGACCTTGGCGCGCTGCCTTCAGGGGTTTTCTGCCGGTGGCGAATACGCCGGGGCCTGCGCCTACCTGATGGAACACGCGCCCAACGACAAGCGGGCTTTCTACGGCAGCTTCGTACCGGTTTCGACCTTTTCCGCGTTCGCCTGTGCGGCGGTGATCGCCTATAGCCTGGAAGCCAGCCTGTCCAGCGAAGCCATGGCTGCCTGGGGCTGGCGCATTCCGTTCCTGATCGCCGCGCCACTGGGCCTGGTCGGCCTGTACCTGCGCTGGCGCATGGAAGAAACCCCGGCATTCCGGGAAGCCGTGGCCCAGGGCAAGGAGCACGAGCATTCGCCACTCAAGGAAACCCTGCGCCACCACGGCCGGGCCATTCGCAACCTGGGGGCGTTCATTTCGCTGACGGCGTTGTCGTTCTACATGTTCACCACCTACTTCGCCACCTACCTGCAACTGGTCGGCAACCTGACCCGGGCGCAGTCGCTGCTGGTCACCACCGTGGCCCTGCTGTTCGCCGCCATCGGCTGCCCGCTGGCGGGGGCGCTGTCGGACCGGTTCGGGCGGCGCAAGACCATCGGCTTCCCCTGCCTGTGGGTGATGCTGTGCGTGTTCCCGGCCTACTGGCTGGCCAGCTCCGGCTCGATGCCGGGGGCCCTGCTGGGGGTGATTCTGCTGGCGGTCGGGGCACTGTGCAGCGGGGTGGTGACAGCGGCATTGCTGTCGGAGAGCTTCCCGACCCGGACCCGCTACACCGCTTCGGCCATTACCTACAACGTGGCCTATACGCTGTTCGGTGGCACCGCGCCGCTGGTCGCGACCTGGCTGATCGGGCAGACCGGCAGCAGCCTGGCGCCGGCGTTCTACCTGGTGGTGATTGCGTTGGTGGCTTTGCTCGGCGGGCTGGCGTTGCCGGAAACGTCCCGGATATCGCTGCATGATGAACCCAACGCCGAGGGTGTAGGCCAAGGCGTTCAAGGCTCGGTTTGAGATCCTGGGGCTGCCGTGCAGCCCATCGCGACACAAGGCCGCGTGTGTCTTGAGAGGGGATTAGAGTCTGGAGTGAGAGCGGTGAATGACAAGCTGAATGCCGCAGGTGCCTAGAGCCCGCTCCCACAACGAATCGCGCAGGCTTTTCAAATTTTGAGCAAGACAGTTGCTGCTGCAAGTACGGCGGCAACTCCAAGCCAGCGCAGCCCCCCTGAACTGCGCCCCTGACGT
>NZ_AEWE02000054.1:0-15931 GCF_000190455.2 Pseudomonas sp. TJI-51 | reverse complement strand
CTGTCAGCCCTGATGCGATCCCTGTGGCTGCCTTGCCTGCGATGGGACGCAATGCGGCCCCAGTTGCTTGAGCGAGCAGCATTACCGGTTTACCGGGGCGTTTTCATTGGCCGCTCCATGCCCTCGGCGTGCAAGCCTGAACGGGCGATAAGTCCGCTGAATACCTGCCCAAACCCGCCGCCCACCCCCGCGTCCATCAGCCATGTCGCTTTTTGTCGCAGTCTTTTCTACGGCAATTGTTTCCATCATCTTCAAATGCGTAGCGTTACCGGCTAGTCTCGCAGGCATCCATATCGCCGTAGTCTTCCAACCAGAACGAGCCGGCCATGACAGAACTGTCCCGCACGCATGGATTCGCGACTCAGGCCTTGGGCCTGCTGGACGGGCGTTTCTTCCGGCCGCCATTGCCGGACGGGCACGTGCCGCGCCCGCGTTTGTGCCAGCGCTTGTACGCCGGCCTTGGTGGCCGCTTGCTGCTGGTCAATGCGCCGGCCGGCTTCGGCAAGAGCTCGCTGGCCATCGAGTTCTGCGAGTCGCTGCCCGATCACTGGCGCAGCCTCTGGCTGGGCCTGAGCCAGCGCGATGCCGACCCTGGGCGCTTTCTCGAGCGGCTGCTCGAAGGCCTGCAGCAGTACTGCCCGGCCTTGGGCGGCCAGGCCATGGGCCTGTTGAAAATGCGCCAGCGCCATCAGCCATTCGCCTTCGAAGAGTGGCTCGATGGCCTGCTCGACGAGCTGGCGCAGTACCTGCGTGCCGATACGCCGTTGCTGCTGGTGCTCGACGACTATCACCTGGCCCAGGGGCCGGTACTCGACCGCTGCCTGCAGTTTTTCCTCAACCATTTGCCGCCGGGCCTGGTGTTGCTGGTTACCAGTCGGCAGCGGCCGGACTGGCACCTGGCACGTCTGCGCCTGTCACGGCAGTTGGTCGAGCTCAACGAACAGGAGCTGCGGCTGACCGCCGAAGAAGCGCTGGCGGTGATCGGTCGCCAGCCCAACGGCTTGCGAGGCCAGGCGCTGGACAACCTGATCCAGCGCAGCGACGGGTGGGTGGCAGGGTTGCGCTTCTGGCAACTGGCGGTCAGCGAGAGCGCCGACGAGCAGGGCTTGCCACAGGCCCTGCACGGGGGCGAGGGCCTGATCCGCGACTATCTGCTCGAAGAGGTCATCGACATGCTGCCTGCCGACGTGCAGGCCTTCCTCGATGAAACCGCCTGCCAGGAGCGCTTCTGCGCCCCGCTGTGCGATGCGTTGCGGGGGCGCGACGACAGCGCCGCGATCCTGCGCTTCTTGCAGGCACACCAGGTGTTCCTGGTACCGCTGGACGAGCATGGCCACTGGTTCCGCTACCACCACCTGTTCTCCGACCTGCTGCGCAGCCGCCAGGCCAGTGAGCCACTGGCCGACCTGCACCTGCGTGCCTGCCGCTGGTTCGAGCGCCAGGGTTTGCTGGATGAAGCCGTGGAGCAGGCCCTGCGTGCCGGCCACCTCGACGTCGCTGCCGACCTGGTACAGAGCCTGTCCGAGGAACAACTGCTGGCCGAACAGAATGTCGGCATGCTGCTGCGCTGGAAGATGGACCTGCCCGACAGCCTGCTGATCAGTACCCCGCGGCTGATCGTGCTGTACAGCTGGGCGCTGGGCCTGGCCTGCCAGCTGGACGCGGCTGAAGAACTGGCAGGCCACCTCAGCCGCTTCCTGCCTGCACCTTCGGCGACCGCGCAAAAGTCCATGCTGGCACAGTGGCTGGCACTGAGCGGTGTCATCGCCCGTGGCCGCGGTGATCGTGACCGCACCCTGGCCTATTGTGGCGAAGCCCTGCATAGCCTGCCCGGCAAGCGCTATGGGCAGCGCCTGGTCTGTTTGTCGACGTTGTCCAACCTGGCGATTGCCGATGGCGACTTCTGGCGCGCCCGTGGCTGGAACCGTGAGGCGCTGGAGCTGGCCCAGCGGGTCGGCAACCCGTTGTTCGAGGCGTTGGCGCATTATGACCGGGCGCGGGTGTTGCACGCCCGTGGCGAGGTGCTGCGCGCACTGGATGAAGTGCGCCAGGGGCTGCAGCGTCTGCAAGGGCTCTCGGCGCAGCGGCTGTATGCGGTGCGCGCCCGCCTGACGCTGTATGAAGGCTACCTGCTGGTCTCGCGCCTGCAACCGGCCCAGGGCCGTGCACGCTTGCGCGCGGGGTTGGGCGAGGCACGTGCCTGCCGCGACATCAGCGTGCTTATCGGCCACTGCGTGATTGCCACCCTCGATGGGCGCGACGGGCAGTTCGCCGAGGCCTTTGCGGAACTGGCCGAGGCGGAACGGCTGATGCATATCTGGGATGTGCCGCCGGTTTACTACCTGGCCATGATCACCCTGGTCAAATGCGAGCTGTGGCTGGCCCAGGGGCGCGTCGACCTGGCCGAGTCCTGGTTGCTGCGCCTGGGCCAGACCTATGGCGGTGAGCAGCCGGCGGCGGCGCCAGAGTTTCACCCGCTGCTGCCGGTGCATATCGCCCTGCAGCATGCGCTGCTCGAACGTGTGCTGTCACGCCGCACAGAGGCGCTCGAGCGCCTGGCCGGGCTGGTCGAGCGCGGCCAGGCCAGCGGCGGCATGATGCTCACCGTCAGCGCGCTCAGCCAGTGGATGCTGCTGTTGCTGGACGAAGGCCGCGATGGCCAGGCCGCGCAATTGTTGCCTGGCTTGCTGGAGGCTGCACGCGGGGGCGTGCTGCAACCGTTCCAGCCGTTGCTGCAACGGCACCCGCAGTGGCTGCAGGAGCAGTTGCTGGCCAGGGCCGGCTGCCCGGTGCAGGTCGACCTGCTGGGGCATTTGCCAGCGTTGCCAAGCGCCCCATGCGGTAGCAGCGAGGCCCTGAGCGGGCGGGAGCTGGCTGTGCTCGAACTGATCGCCCAAGGTTGCTCCAACCAGCAGATCAGCGAGCGCTTGTTCATTTCCTTGCACACGGTCAAAACCCACGCCAGCCATATCAACAGCAAGCTGGGCGTGGAGCGGCGGACCCAGGCGGTGGCCAAGGCCAAGTCACTGGGGTTGCTGGCGTAGTGCTGGCGGTGCTGGCTACCGCCCGTTAAAGTAATGGCCTCGGGCCATGTTCGCGGCCGATAATGCTCGATGCTCATCTTTCCCGGCCAACTGCCGATACAGCGATCGGTGGCATCGCCTCGCGCGATTTTTCAATCATTCCAGGGCAGGTCGTGTTGATGCTGCAGTACGGGCAAAAGAGCTTTCTGATCGTCGACGATTTCACCGACTTTCGCACGTCGACCCGGTCCATGTTGCGCGAGTTGGGTGTGCGCGACGTCGACACTGCCGACAGCGGCGAGCAGGCGCTGCGCATGTGCGCGCAGAAGCGCTATGACTTCATCCTGCAGGACTTCCACCTGGGCGATGGCAAGAAGAATGGCCAGCAGGTACTCGAAGACCTGATCATCGACAAGCACATCAGCCATGAGTGCGTGTTCATCATGGTCACCGCCGAGAGCAGCCAGGCCATCGTTCTCAGTGCCATCGAGCACGAGCCCGACGCCTACCTGACCAAGCCGTTCAACCGGGTGGGGCTGGCCCAGCGGGTCGAGAAGCTGTTCCAGCGCAAAACCCTGCTCAAGCCGATATTGCAGGCGCTGGACCGCAACCGCCCGGGCGAGGTGCTGGCGGCATGCGCCGAGCTGTGCAAAAGGGACCCGCGCCTGGCACCCCTGTGCCTGCGCTACCGGGCCGATGCCTTGCGCAACCTCAACCGCTTCGATGAGCTGGAGAAATTCCTCAAGGCCATTCTAGCCAGCCGCCCGCAACCGTGGGTGTACGCGGCGCTGGGGGCCTTGATGCACAAACGTGGCCAGAATGCCCAGGCCCAGGGCGTCTACGAGCAGGCGCTCAAAGCCTTCCCGATCATGCCAGCCTTGTACGATGGCATGGCCGAAGTGCTGGTGGCCCAAGGCGAGAGCAAGCGTGCGCAGAGCCTGCTGGAAGAGGCTGTGCGCCTGTCGCCACTGTCGGTGCGGCGGCAGTCGACCCTGGGCAAGCTGGCGCTGGAAAACGAAGACTTCGAAAGCGCTTCCAAGGCCTTCCGCCATGCGGTGAACCAAGGGCAGAGTTCGCGCTACAAAGACCCGGAAAACAACCTGGGCCTGGTGCAGGCGCTGATGAGCAAGAATGCAGGCTTTGGCCTGGATGCCCGTACCCGCGTCGAGATCAACACCACGCTCAGCGAAGTGGCCAAGGAAAACCCCGAAGACCAAGGCTTGCAGGTGCGTGCGCGGATGATGAAGGCCGCCAGCCTGCAGCAGGCCGGTGACCCGGAGACGGCTGCCAAGCTGACCGATCAGGCCATTCTGCGCCTGGACAAGATGAACCAGTTCTTCTCGGTCGATTCGGCCCTCACCGTCGCCGCGCAGTTGCAGGCGATGGGCCAGGAAGCCGCCGCCATCGGCGTACTGAAAAGCTGTGTGGAAAGTTATGGCGATGACCCCAAGGTCATGGAAAAAGTGGGCAAGCTGACGGACGACCCGAGTGTGCTCAACGCCATTACCGAAGCGGTCACCCTCAATCGCCAGGGTGTGCGCAGTTACCAGGGAGGGCAGCTCGGCGAGGCGTTGCAACTGTTCCGCAAGGCGCTGGGTCTACAGCCCAGGAACATCAGCATCGCCCTGAACACCGCCCAGGCGCTGCTGCGCATTGGTGGTGAAACCCCCCAGCCCGCGATCATGCAGGAATGCCGCGACGCCTTGACCAGCGTGGCCGGTATCCCTGCCAGCGACAATCGCTATGACCGTTACCGCAAACTGCACATCCGAGTGTTCGGCGCATGAATCAAGACAATCAGGGGCTGGATTTTTCCACGGTGATCGCCTCCACCGTGCACGACCTCAAAAGCTCCCTGGCGGCGTTGATCCAGTGCCACGGCCAGTGGGTGGAGCGCCTGCCCGAGGAACTGCGCGGCGGGGCCGAGCAAGGGATCATGGAGCACGAGTTTCGTCACCTCAACGGCATGCTGGTGCAGCTGCTGGGGTTGTACAAGCTTGGTGTGAACCAACTGCCGGTGTGCCCGGACTACCACGAACTGGACGACTTCATCGAGGCCCAGCTGGCGGCGCATGAGGAAGTGCTCAAGCACAACGATATTCTCGCCACCTGGCGCATCGACACGGATAACCCGCTGGGTTTCTTCGACCGCGAGCTGGTGGCCTCGGTGATCGCCAACGTCATCACCAATGCCACCCGCTTTGCCGGGCATGCCTTGTTGATCAGCATCGAGGAGGCTGACAACCAGTTGGCCATTTGCGTGAACGATGACGGCCCCGGTTATCCACAGCGCATGCTTGACCGCCAGGAGGAATATACCCAGGGTATCGACTCGACCAGCGGCAGCACCGGCCTGGGGCTGTACTTTGCTGCACGCATTGCGGCGCTGCATGAAAGTGGCGGGGTCCGTGGGCGCATCGAGATCTCCAATGGCGGTGCACTGGGCGGTGGCTTGTTCAAGTTGTTTCTGCCGTAGGGATTGGGGTGCACCTGCCGGCTTTTCCTGGCAGGCTTTGCGCAGAACCCCAGCTTTACCTGCGAGAACACCATGACCCAAGCCCTGCCTGCGCTCATCCGCGAAACCTTCCCTGTCGGGCCTTTGCAGTGCAACTGCACGCTCATCGGCGACCCGTTGAGCAAAAAGGCCATCGTCGTCGACCCGGGCGGTGATCCAGACAAGATCCTGGCCCGCCTGCAGGCCCATGGCCTGACGCTGGTGAGCATCATCCACACCCACGCCCACTTCGATCATTTCCTCGCCTCGGGCAAGCTCAAAGCGCTGACCGGCGCCACGCTGCATCTGCACAAGGCCGACCAGGCGCTGTGGGACAACCTGGAGATGCAGTGCCAGATGTTCGGCGTGCCCTACACCCCGGTGCCGTCGCCTGATCGCTGGCTGGCCGATGATGAAGAACTGGCGTGCGGCTGCGGCGTGGCCTTGCATACACCCGGGCACACGCCTGGCTCGATGAGCTTCTGGTTCGCCGACGCCAAGCTGTTGATCGCAGGTGACACCTTGTTCCGCCGGGGCATAGGCCGCACCGATTTGTGGGGTGGCGACCAGCGGGCTATCGTGCGCTCGATCAAGGAGCGGCTGTACCGGCTGGACGAGGAGGCCACCGTGGTCACCGGCCATGGGCCTGATACCCGGCTGGGTGACGAGATGCGCGAAAACCCGTTCGTGCGTGCCTGATGGCACATGAAGGCGCTTTCATGGAATTTTTCGTTGCCGGTGCGTTCCAAGGCTGGCATAGATGCATTTGCGATCTGTCGCATTCATGAATTGAGTAGGAGCTTGTCCATGTTCACCATGCGTCGTCTGATTATCGTCGCAACTGCCGCTGCCCTGATGACCGGCTGTGCCAGTCAGAACCCTTACGACAACCAAGGGCAGGCGCAGGGCTCTACTGGGATGAGCAAGACTGCCAAGTACGGTGGCCTGGGTGCGCTGGCCGGTGCGATCGCCGGTGCCGCCATCGACCACAACAACCGTGGCAAGGGCGCCCTGATCGGCGCTGCCGCCGTGGGCGCTGCCGCCGCCGGTTATGGCTACTACGCCGACAAGCAGGAAGCCGAGCTGCGCGCACAAATGGCCAACACCGGTGTGGAAGTGCAGCGCCAGGGTGACCAGATCAAGCTGATCATGCCGGGCAACATCACCTTCGCCACCGATTCGGCCAACATCGCGCCAAGCTTCTACCAGCCGCTGAACAACCTCGCCAGCTCGTTCAAGCAGTTCAACCAGAACACCATCGAAGTGGTCGGTTTCACCGACAGCACCGGCAGCCGCCAGCACAACATGGACCTGTCCCAGCGCCGGGCGCAGGCCGTCAGCACCTACCTGACTTCGCAGGGTGTGGACAGCTCGCGCCTGTCGGTACGTGGCATGGGCCCGGACCAGCCGATCGCCAGCAACGCCGATGCCAATGGCCGCGCGCAGAACCGCCGTGTCGAAGTGAACCTGAAGCCGATTCCAGGCCAGCAGTATGACCAGCAGCAGGGCCAGGTGCAGCAGTATCCCTGAATAGGCATGGGGGCCGCGTTGCGGCCCCGTTTGTTTCAGCGCCCTACGCTGGCCTGAATCGCCGTGAGGGCAATGGTATGGACGATATCGTCCACCTGCGCCCCGCGTGGCAGGTCGTTCACCGGCTTGCGCAGGCCCTGCAGCATTGGCCCCAGGCTGACCCCGTCGGCACTGCGCTGCACCGCCTTGTGCGTGGTATTGCCGGTGTTCAGGTCGGGGAATACGAAGACCGTGGCGCGCCCGGCCACCTGGCTGGTGGGCGCCAAGTCCCGGGCAATTGCCGGGTTGGCTGCAGCGTCGTATTGCAGCGGCCCATCGATCAGCAAGCCTTGCGTGGCGGCCTGCGCCAGGCGGGTCGCCTCGCGCACTTTCCCCACTTCCTCATCGCTGGCCGAATCGCTTGAATAACTGATCATCGCCACCCGTGGCGCGATGCCGAAGGCTTGCGCCGATTCGGCACTTTGCCGGGCGATCTCCGCCAGTTCGGCGGCACTTGGGTGAGGGTTCATCACGCAGTCGCCGTACACCAGTACCTGCTCGGGGAACAGCATGAAGAACACCGACGATACCAGGCTCGCCCCCGGCGCGGTCTTGATCAACTGCAGGGCAGGGCGGATGGTGTTGGCGGTGGAATGCACCAGCCCCGACACCAGGCCGTCCACCTCATCCAGGGCCAGCATCATGGTGCCGATCACCACCGGGTCTTCCAGTTGCTGCTCGGCCATCGGCGCGTTGAGGTTCTTGCTTTTGCGCAGCTCCACCATCGGCTCCACATAGCGCCCGCGAATCAGCTCCGGGTCCAGTATTTCCAGGCCTGGTGGCAGGGTGATGCCCTGCGCGCGGGCGACGGCGTCGACATCTTCGGGCTTGGCCAGCAGCACGCAGCGGGCGATGCCACGGGCCTGGCAGATGGCCGCTGCCTGCACCAGCAGCGGCTCTGCACCTTCTGGCAGAACGATGCGCTTGTTTGCCTGCTGCGCGCGCTGGATCAATTGGTAGCGGAACACCGCCGGCGACAGGCGCAGCTCGCGCGGGGTGCCGCAACGTTGGTGCAGCCAGGCTGCGTCGAGGTGGCTGGCGACAAAGTCGGTGATGAACTCGGCGCGTTCGCGGTCGTCCACCGGGATTTCCCGGTTGAGCGAATTGAGCTGGTTGGCGGTGTCGTACGAACCGGTACTGACCGACAGGATCGGCAGGCCCGCCTGCAGCGCGCCGCGGCACAGCCCGAGGATGCGAGCGTCCGGTTTGCTGTCACTGGTCAACAACAGGCCGGCCAGCGGTACGCCATTGATCGCAGCCAGGCTGACGGCCAGGATGATGTCGTCGCGGTCGCCCGGTGTGACGACCAAGGTGCCGGAGGTGAGCAGTGGCACGGTATTGGCCACGGTGCGCGCGCAGATGATGATCTTGCTCATGCGCCGTTGTTCGTAATCGCCGGCATTGAGCACCTGGGCGCCAAGCAACTCGGCCACGTCGCGGGTGCGCGGTGCGTTCAGCTCGGGTTGATAGGGGATGCAGCCCAGCAGGCGAAAGTCATTGCCGCGCAGCAGCGGCGAGTGTTCGCGCAGGCGGGTGGCGAAGTCGGCCATGCTTTCGTCGGTGCGGACCTTGTTGAGGATCACCCCCAGTACTTTCGGGTCGCGTGGGCCGCCGAACAGTTGCGCCTGCAGTTCGACCCGCCCGGACAGCTCGCTGAGCACTTCGTTTTCCGGCGCCGAGACCAGGATCACCTCGGCATCCAGGCTCTTGGCCAGGTGCAGGTTGACCCGCGCGGCATAGCTGGCGTGGCGCGTGGGCACCATGCCTTCGACCACGACCACGTCATTGCCGATGCAGGCTTGCTGGTAAAGCCGGATGATTTCTTCCAGCAGTTCGTCCAGTTGGCCATCGCCGAGCATGCGCTCGACCTGGGCCAGGCTCATCGGCACGGGGGGCTTGATGCCGTGGGTACGGGCGACCAGTTCGCTGGAGCGTTCGGGGCCGGTGTCGCCCGGGTGGGGCTGGGCGATGGGCTTGAAGAAACCCACCTTCAGCCCGGCCCGTTCCAGGGTACGCACCAGGCCCAGGCTGATCGACGTCAGGCCGACACCAAAGTCGGTCGGCGCAATGAAAAATGTCTGCATGCGTGCTTCTCGAAATAAGCGGTGCAAGAAATTAACGGCCAAGGGTAGCGCTATCGGCCCCTTGTGCGCACCAGCCACATGCGAACGGCTGGCCGATACGCTGCAGGCGCTGGGCCGGGTCGAGCACCCACGGGCGTGCCTGCCACGGCGGTTGGTGGCGCAGGTGCTGGGTGTGGCCGCAGGACAGCTCGGCTACCCAGTGGCCTTCTTCGTCCTGGTGAAAGCCGATGATCCGACTGATGGACCGTTGCTGCACCCCAGTGCGTTCGCAATCGGGCGATGGCTTGGTTACACTGGTGCGCTCTACATTCTTTTGCAAAAGGTCTTGCCCCATGCTGATCGCCGCCAACAAGGCTGTCTCCATCGACTATACCCTGACCAACGACGCCGGGGAGACCATCGACAGCTCCGCCGGTGGCGCGCCGCTGGTTTACCTGCACGGTGCCGGCAACATCATCCCAGGCCTGGAAAAAGCCCTGGAAGGCAAGCAAGCCGGTGACGAACTGGAAGTTGCCATCGAGCCGGAAGACGCCTACGGCGAATACCTGGCCGAGCTGGTCAGCACCCTGAACCGCAGCCTGTTCGAAGGCGTCGACCAGCTGGAAGTGGGTATGCAGTTCCACGCTTCGGCGCCGGATGGCCAGATGCAGATCGTGACCATCCGCGACGTGGACGGCGACGACATCACCGTTGACGGCAACCACCCGCTGGCTGGCCAGCGGCTGAACTTCAAGGTCAAGGTCGTCAACGTGCGTGACGCCAGCGACGAAGAAATCGCTCACCGTCACATCCACGGTGAAGGTGGCCATCACCACTGATTTTCTGCGCTAAGCTCAGAAAGTCGCCAGGCGCTCGGGCAAGCCGATCTGCCTTCCTACGGGAGGTGGGCGGTTTGAACGGGCGCCTTTTTAGTGGGCGCGATTTGCCTGCGCGGCAACCCGGAAGCTGAGAGGGGGTTCATCATGAGTGCATTTCACGAGCTGAAACTGGAGGCGCTGAACGGCGGCGAGCTGCCCCTCGCACCGTTCAAGGGCCAAGTGGTGCTGGTGGTCAACGTCGCTTCCAAGTGTGGTCTCACGCCGCAATACAAGGCCCTGGAAAACCTCTATCAGGTTTACAAGGACAAGGGCTTCAATGTGCTTGGCCTGCCGTGCAACCAGTTTGCCGGGCAAGAGCCGGGCAGTGAAAAGGAAATCCAGGACTTCTGCAGCTTGAACTACGGGGTGAGCTTCCCGCTGGCGGGCAAGCTGGAGGTCAACGGGGCGCAGCGCCATTCGCTGTATCGCCTGCTGGCGGGCGAGGGCGCCGAGTTCCCCGGCGACATTACCTGGAACTTCGAAAAGTTTCTGGTGGGCAAGGACGGCCGAGTGCTGGCGCGTTTTTCTCCCCGCACGGCGCCAGATGACCCGGCGGTGGTGCAGGCCATCGAGAAAGCGTTGGCCTGATGCGGCCCCTCTGTAGGCGCGGCCTTGTGTCGCGATCGGGCTGCAGAGCAGCCCCTCGATAGTTGCAACAATGCCGATATCCGGGGGCCGCCTTGCGGCCTGATCGCGACACGAGGCCGCTCCTACACAGATCGCGTAGCACCCAGCCTCGAAGCAGGTGAAGTCGCAGCCTGGTTCCGGGCTGCGTGCAGATACCCCTCGAACTGCTCGACAATCGCCGGCCAGCCCTGGCGGCTGGCATGCTGCCGCGCATTCAGGCGCACGCGACGTAGCGTTTCCTCTTCCTCCAGCAGCCAGCAGGCGGCATCGATGAATGCGGGCTGGTCGCCCGGCATGGCCAGCGCACCGTTGTGGCCATGGCGGATATGTTGCGCAGCTGCCGCCTGGTCACAGGCAACCACCGCCAACCCCGAAGCCATGGCCTCGAGCACTACGTTGCCGAAGGTTTCGGTTGTGCTGGGGAACAGGAACAGGTCGCCACTGGCGTAGTGTTGTGCCAACACTTCGCCGCGCTGGGCGCCGCAGAAGAGCGCCTCGGGGAGCTGCTGCTGGAGGGCGGCGCGCTGTGGGCCGTCACCCACCAGAACAAGGCGCAGGCGTTTCTGTGGATAGGTTTGCTGCAAGGCCTGCAGGCAAGGCTGTAGCAGGCGAAGGTTCTTTTCTGCCGCCAAGCGCCCGACGTACAGCACGGCGATGTCGTCTGCACCCAGCCCCCAGCTTTCGCGCAAAGCCTGGCTGCGCCGGGCCGGGTTGAACAGGCAGGCGTCGACCCCGCGGGCCAGCAACCCCAGGTGCTGGAAGCCGCGGCGCTCAAGCTCAAGGCGCTGGCTTGCGCTGGGCACCAGGGTGACCGCCGTGCGCCGGTGGAACCAGCGCAGGTAGAGGGTGAGCAAGCGGCTCAGCAAACCCAGGCCGTAGTAGCCGGAGTACTGCGGGAATTTGGCGTTGAAGCCACTGACCACCGCCAGCCCCAGGCGCCGGGCAGCGCGCAGCGCGCTCAGCCCGAGCGGCCCCTCGGTGGCGATGTAGAGCACGTCCGGGCGCTGCCGGCGCCAGCGGCGTAGCAGCGTGTGCATCGACACCTCGCCCCATTGCAAGCCTGGGTAACCCGGCAGGCCCCAACCGCGGCACAGCACCAGCTGTGGATTGTGCTGTGCGTGGTTATCGCCGGCCTGGCGTGGGCGTACCAGCTCAACCTGATGGCCGCGCTGGCGCAACCCTTCGCTCAAGCGCCCAAGGGTGTTGGCCACGCCGTTGATTTCGGGTGGGAAGGTCTCGCTGACGAGGGCGATGCGTAGCGCAGGTGTGTTCATGGCAAAAGTTTCTGCCTGCACGATTGCGTCAATGTGACGGTCACGTGGCGCGCAGGTGACAGCTGACCATCGGCTTGTGCAGCGTGCAGATTATTTCCTGGTGCGCCGCTCAAGGGGCCGTGCCGTCGGCCGATGAAGATGCATTCGACCACCTGTTGCGCTTCAGGAGAGCGGTGATGTTCAACAACAAGCTCAAGCAAGAAAACCGGCAACTGCGCGAAGACCTGATGTGTATCGAACAGGTCAAGAGCAGCCTCGACAGCGAGATGCTGGTGCTGCAACTCGACCCCCAGGGACGGATCGAGATGGTCAATGGCAACTTCGAGAGCGAGATGCTCTACCGGGCCGACCAACTGCTTGGACGCAACATCGAGGACATCGTCCCCGCCCATGTGCGATCGCTGGACTTCTACCAGCGGATGAAAGCCGCCATCACTCGTGGCGAGCACCTGAACGGCGCGTTTCGCCTGTTGCGCGGCAATGGCCAGGAAGCCTGGCTGCGCTCGATCCTGCAGCCGGTCAAGAACAGCGAGGGGCGCATTCGGTACTTCACCCTGCATTCCAGCGACCTGACCCGCACCATCGAGGCTTCGCGTGAACATGAGAGCCTGATCAAGGCGCTGATGCGCTCCACGGCGGTCATCGAGTTCGACCTCGACGGTAACGTCCTCACCGCCAACGAGCGCTTCCTGGCCACGGTCGGCTATCGCCTGGAGCAGATTCGCGGCAAGCACCATCGTCTGTTCTGCACGCCGGAAGAGGCCAACTCAACCGCTTACCAGGCGTTCTGGGACAGGCTGCGTCGTGGCGAGTACGTGGCTGACCGCTTCAAGCGCATCGATGCCCACGGCCGGGTGGTCTGGTTGGAGGCCTCCTACAACCCGATCTTCGATGCCCACGACGTGCTGTACAAGGTGGTCAAATTCGCCACCGTGATCACCGACCAGGTCAACCAGGAACAGGCGGTAGCCGAAGCGGCGGATGTCGCCTACACCACCTCGCTGGGCACCGATGCCAGCGCGCGCAAGGCTACCGAGGTGGTCACCCAGAGTGTCAGCGTGATGCGCGGCCTGGAAGCTTCGATGCAAGAGGCGGCCGAGGGTATCCAGGCGCTGGACACGCAGTCGCGGGTGATCGGCTCGATCATCAAGACCATCAGCGATATTGCCGGGCAGACCAACCTGTTGGCGCTCAACGCGGCCATCGAGGCCGCCCGTGCGGGCGAGCAGGGGCGCGGGTTTGCCGTGGTTGCCGACGAAGTCCGGCAACTGGCCTCGCGTACCAGCAGCGCCACCGAGGAAATCGCACGGGTGGTGCAGCAGAACGAGCAGTTGGCGCAAGCGGCGGTGACGATCATCGACACCAGCAAGCGCCAAGCCGAACAGGGGCTGGCGCTAGCCGATCAGACGGGCAACGTGATTGTCGAGATCCAGGACGGGGCGAAGCGGGTGGTGGACGTGGTTGGGCAGTTTTCCAGCCGCTTGGGCCACTGACGCCCAGTGCTTGCGCGCTGCGCTGGCATTTGGGCGTTTGCTGGCTTGGGCAAGGTTATCGCCAGCCCATCGCCCATACTTGCGCATCGCGCAGCAGCCGCCAGTCCAGCCACTGGCTGCGGCCGCTGTGCACCGCCTGCAATTCCACCCGCAGCAGGACGCCCGTCTCGTCGTGCTCCAGGTCGGTGATCAGAAAATGTTTCTCGCGGTTCACCGGGTGGGTGGCCGTCCATTTGGACAGCTTGAGTTTGGCGGGGTTGAAGCGGTTCATCGGAAGCTCCTGTTGCCGGATCATGCGCTTGGGTTGCCTGGCTTGCTGACGCGGATGTCGCCCTTTTCCCGCACCCAGAAGAGGGTAGCGCCGGCCACCGCCGCCGGCATCATCAGCACGTTCACCCCCGGGATCAGCAACGCCAGGTACGTCACCCCGCCAAAGCCCAGGCTCTGCCAGCGCTTCTGGCGCAGCCAGGCCAGCATGTCCTGCCAGCTCATCTTGTTGTTGTCGGCCGGGTAGTCGATGTACTGGATGGCCATCATCCATACGCCGAAGATCAGCCACAGCGGCGCGGCTACCACGTTGACCACCGGAACCAGTGAGAGGATGAACAGGCCGATGGCCCGTGGCAGGAAGTAGCCCAGCTTGCGCATTTCGCGACTGAGCGTGCGCGGTACCATTGCCACCAGTTCGCCCCAGCTGAACGCCGGGAAGTTGTCTTCGCCACGTACAACCACTTCAACCTTTTCGGCGAGAAAACCGTTGAACGGCGCGGCGATGACGTTGGCGACCAGCGTGAAGGTGAAGAACACCATCAACACCACCAAGGCGACGAACAGCGGCCAGAGGATGTAGGTAAGGAAGCTCAGCCAGCTCGGCAAGCTTGGCATCAGGGCATCCACCCAGAGGCTGAACTGATGGCCGGCGAAGTAGATCAGGCCACCGAACAGCAGCAGATTGACCGCCAGCGGCAGCAGCACGAATAAGCGCAGGTTGGGGCTGAGCACCAGTTTCAGGCCTTCGCGCAGGTATTGGGGGCCAGAGAGGACAGGGGCTTGCATCAAGGTACTCCGCAGAGAAGGGAAACGCGCTGACCTTACCGAGTTTGGCGTGCCGACGAAAGGCAGCGTGGGGTCGGGAAACCGGCTGTAACAAAAGCATCGACAGTATGATCACCGATGAAATCGCAGCATAGACGATGCCTATGAGGTGGATTGTCGAAGGATATTTCCTTAATCTTTGCGACCTCGCTACAGTGCGTTCACCTTTCCGCTTTCCGGGCCTGCGCGTTGTAGCCTTCCCCAAGTGCTGCGTGGGTCCTTTTAAATTTTCCAGCTGGCGCCGCCGGTGTATCGACATCGGCCCGCTCGACAGGAGTTCGACATGTCTGAAGTACGTCATTCGCGCGTCATCATTCTGGGTTCCGGCCCTGCCGGTTACAGCGCTGCGGTGTATGCCGCCCGTGCCAACCTCAAGCCGCTGCTGATCACCGGCATGCAGGCCGGCGGCCAGCTGACCACCACTACCGAAGTTGACAACTGGCCGGGCGACCCGCACGGCCTGACTGGCCCGGCTCTGATGCAGCGTATGCAGGAGCATGCCGAGCGTTTCGAAACCGAGATCGTCTTCGACCACATCAATGCTGTCGACCTGGCCAACAAGCCATTTACCCTGCAGGGTGACAGCGGCAAGTACACCTGCGACGCACTGATCATCGCCACTGGCGCCAGCGCCCGCTACCTGGGCCTGCCGTCGGAAGAAACCTTCATGGGCAAGGGCGTTTCGGCCTGCGCTACCTGCGACGGGTTCTTCTACCGCAACAAGCCGGTCGCTGTGGTGGGCGGTGGCAACACTGCCGTGGAAGAGGCCTTGTACCTGGCCAATATCGCCAGCAAGGTGACCCTGGTGCACCGCCGCGAAACCTTCCGCGCCGAGAAGATCCTGGTCGACAAGCTCAACGCCCGCGTGGCCGAAGGCAAGATCGAGCTCAAGCTCAACGCCACCCTGGACGAAGTACTGGGTGACAACATGGGTGTGACCGGTGCGCGCCTGAAGAACAACGACGGCAGCAGCGATGAAATCAAGGTCGATGGCGTGTTCATCGCCATTGGCCATACCCCGAACACGTCGCTGTTCGAAGGCCAGCTGACTCTCAAGGACGGCTACCTGGTGGTCAACGGCGGCCGTGAAGGCAATGCTACCGCCACCAATGTCGAAGGCGTATTCGCGGCAGGTGACGTGGCCGACCACGTGTACCGCCAGGCGATTACCTCGGCCGGTGCTGGCTGCATGGCAGCGCTGGACGTCGAGCGCTACCTGGACGGGTTGGCCAACGCCTCGTTCTGATTTGCCAAGCGCACGGGGGCCACGCGCCCCCAACTGAAAACCGGCTCGCCGCAGCATCTTCAGCGCCTGTGAGTTTGAGCGCCGCCCGCGCGGCGCATCGCGAGCTGCGCTCGCTCCTACGTTTGTTTCGGGCCAGTAATCCCTGTGCCCATCGCGCGCGACCGTCTTG
>NZ_AEWE02000053.1:134900-194487 GCF_000190455.2 Pseudomonas sp. TJI-51 | reverse complement strand
CTGTGTTCAACTCGGACGTCCTGGGGCGGGGTGTTTACTCAGTGGGTTTTGGCCAAGGCCGACGGGTTGCGCGAAAGAACCGGTGCAGGCGTGTGTGGCGTCCTTAAGCTTTGTTCGCGAACGTTTGGGAAAGATCAAGCTTGGCAGACGCCGACCTTCCACCCCCGTCGGCGTGGTTAAGCTGAGCGCAGAGCAGTTCCTGGAGCTGGGTTATTGGCCACGGCTTAGGAAGGAACTCCGCACCTGGCGGCAACACTCTCCCTGCAAATTCGTAGTATCCGCTCATGACAATGATGCGCGTCTGAGGTTTTTGCTGGCTTGCCATCCAGGCAAGATCAACCCCATTGAGTAAACCAGGCGTTTGTACATCCGTTATCAGCAGCGTCCAATCTTGCTTCCTCAACGCCTCATTACCGTCATCGGCAGTCGCCACCGCTGTCACCATGGCCCCCCATTCTTCCAGGTACAGGGTCAAAAGCTCTCGAATCATGGGTTCGTCCTCAACGATGAGAACAGTTGGGCGAATTATCTTCGCAGCGGAAAGCAGCTCTTTCATACGTATACTCGGACATGCGGCTGCAGGAAGGGAGGGACATCCAGGTCTGCTTGCTTTCTTCCAGCAAGACGTAGCAGCGCGCCATCACTACGACATCGCCAGCGTTCAAAAAATTCACTTCAACTTGAGTCAGTGCCATCCATTCCCATCCGTGAGCGGATCTATAACGGGGGCGACCATCTGGACGCATCCATGCCGCTGACACCGCCCTACTGAACCTCTGCAATCTGCGTGACTCCACCCTCCATCAGCATATGAGGCCTCCTGATGCGAACACTCGAGAAAAACCTGTCTGCCGCCCCATTGCTGAAACTCAATTGTTTGGCGGTTTGGTATCGGGTGCTTGAAGACAGGGCATTGCGCATGGACTCGCCTGACGATTATCACGAGGAATTGCTTCGCCAAGCCGATGAGATGGATCGTCGAGGGATTATCTGCTGGCAGGAATGGCGCGATCTTCGTCTGGAGGCTGACGCTGCTTACCTGAGAGCGGTAGCAGGGGAGGACTATCGCCCGGTTAAACCCAGGAGCTCGTCAGCAGAGTAGGGATCGAACGTGATCTCGCAATGAAACCACGCTCAATCCTCTGTAAGCAGACCTTCTCTATCTATCCCTGCGTCGTGAACGTGTGAGGGTAATACCCAAAAGGATTCCCAGCGCCGCTGCGCCGATCAGCAGGGGCGTTTTATCTTTTGACTTCCTCCAACCTCCGTCGATACCTCTCCTGCCACTTGGAGGCTCGAAGAGGTTGCCTGATGATGCTGCGGCTACGGGGCTGCGATTTATCCCCCAGCGCGTCAGCTTCCCTGACAACAGAGGCAGCCCTGGTATCAGGTAGCTGGCCAAATGCGCGATGCGCGCTGCAGCGCCAACGGTGGTGTGAGCCCGAGGCGAGATTGCGCATGCCACCATAGCCTTTGCCACCATCTCGGGATCGTATACGGGGCTTGGCGGTGTCAGCGTATGTCCGGTGTAGTTGCCACCGTCTCGGAAGCCAGGTGTGTCCATGACTGCTGGATAGATATCGCAGACATGGATGTTGGGATATCCAGTCAGCTCGCCTCGCAATGCCTCGGTCAGTCCACGCAAGCCGAATTTGCTCGCCGAATAAGCGGCGGCGTAGGGCTGGGCCACCCAGCTGCCCAGCGACAGCGTGTTGATCAGAATACCGCTGCCCTGTGCCTTGAAGAAGGGAAGGGCGACGTAGGCACCTCGCAGGTAACCGATCAGGTCAGTCTGGATGACCTGCTCGTGCGCCTCCAATGGCGTTTCTTCGAAATTGCCGACCGCGCCGACCCCGGCATTGTTGATCCAGATATCGATCCGTCCATGGCCAAATTCTGCAGCCTGCTCGGCGAGCGCTTGAACATGATCGTTGCGGGTGACGTCCGTCATAATCGCTATGGCGTCGGTACCGCAATCGGTGCATTCATCCAGGACGTCGAATAACGCCTCTTCGTCGCGTGCTGCGAGTACCAGGCGAGCACCTTTGCACGCAAAGGCGTGCGCAGCGGCGCGACCTATACCGCTTGAAGCGCCAGTGATCACCACGACTTTGCCGCGAAGCGGGCCCTTGATCGGGTAACTATCGCCAAGTGCTCCATCATTTGTGCCCGACGTACTGGCGTCAAAGTTAGCAAGGGTTTCGCTGGCCTCGACTCGGCAAAGTCCCAGAGCGGTGCCATCTACCAGGGTTAAAGTCAGCCCTTCGATGATTCCCGCCTCCCGGTTAGGAAACACGGGCTCACCTTCGGCATCCAGGCTGTCGTAGATGAATTGTGTGCCTTCAAGCCATCCCACGGCGGTGAGAAGCTCAGGGCCGAGATAATACTTCCCGTCTTGAAAGAAGCCGGGGAACTGATGAGCGCGCTCCACGTTTTCCACGCGATAGCGTTCGCCTGGTTTCATGCCTGTCGCTTGATCGATCATGTTGAAACCCCTGTAAGTGGAGCTCGGAAATGTCAGCCTTTGCTGTGCTCGTCGGAAGTGGGCCCAGTACCTCGCTTGATACCGCGTGGGCCAGCAACGCCCCAGATACCCAGGCCAACCAGCGGTAGGGCGACGATCAGCAGGGCCCAGGCCGCTTTGACTGCATCTGACTTGTCGCTCCGGAACACGCTGACGATGGCCCACAGATCGATGAGCAAGAGGATTGCCGCGACGGCAATCCAGGAGTAGCTGGCGATACCGTTCATGTGCTTGCCTCCTTTACACGAAGTCAGGGCCCAAGGTGCCCGCTGCCGCGCCTGGCACGAGGATGACCTTGCGGCAGTTGTCCTGCTTCTGATCGAACATCTTGTAGCCCATGGCCGCTTCTTCGAGGGCCAGGCGGTGGGTGACGATCAGCTCTGGTTGCAGGCGACCTGCTTCGATGTGTTCAAGAAGTTCAGGCAAGTATTTCTGCACATGGGTCTGGCCCATCTTGAAGGTGAGCCCCTTGTCGAAGGCATCGCCGAACATGAAGGCGTGGATGAAGCCGGCGTATACCCCCGGCACACTGACAACTCCGCCGCGACGCACTGCAGCAATGCTCTGGCGCAGCGCCTTGCCACTGCTGCCTTCGATCTTCAGCGCCGTCATCACCGTTTCGGCAGTGCTGCCTTTCGCCTCGAAACCGACCGCATCGATCACCGCATCGACGCCGCGCATGCCTGGCGTCTGGCGGATGATGCTGTCGGCGGGATCGTCGTCTTGCTCGAAGTTGATCGGTATGACCCCGTAGGCCTCTCGTGCGTAGGCCAGGCGATAATCGTTGTCGTCGACCATGAAGATGGTCTGAGCGCCGAGCATTCGCGCACAGGCGGCGCTCAGCAAGCCCACCGGCCCGGCGCCGTAGATCGCCACCGATGACCCTTGGCCTATTTCGGCATTGATGACCGCCTGCCAAGCGGTCGGCAGGATGTCCGAGAGGAACAGCACCTTGTCGTCGGCCAGCGCGGTGGGCACTTTGAACGGGCCGACGTTGCCCTTGGGCACCCTCACGTAATCCGCCTGGCCGCCAGGGATACCGCCATAGAGATGGCTATATCCAAACAGCGCGGCGCCTGGGGGAATTCCCTTCTTGTTGATGATCGCACCACGACCCGTGTTGGTGGTTTCACAGGCAGCGAACAGGTCGTGCTGGCAGAAGAAACAGCTGCCGCACGCGATCACGAAGGGAATCACTACTCGGTCGCCGATCTGCAGATTGGTCACGGCACTGCCAGTATCTTCGACGATGCCCATGAACTCATGGCCGAAGATATCACCCGCTTCGGTTTCTGGAATTTTGCCTCGATAAAGGTGCAGGTCAGAGCCGCAAATGGCTGTGGCTGTGACCCTGAGGATAATGTCGTCTTCCTGCTCAATGATGGGATCGGGGACGTTATCGACCCTGACGTCGTGTGCTCCGTGGTAGGTCAGTGCTCTCATAAGGTCAGCTCCTGCAGGCGTTTTTCCGTGATAGGTATGCAGGGGAAGCCATGACAGATGGCAAAGTTCAGCCGAACAAGTCCGGTGGTACTTAAAACTCATTCGCGACGCCCACATTTCAAGCTGAACATTCCTGACCACACCGGTATCAGAACGATCTGAGCCCGTGCCACAAGAGCCAGGCCGATTAAACGAGGGGCGTGGCGATGGACGACACGATGTTGGCATACATGGTGTTCGCTGCCTCACATCCTGAGGCGCTTTCGCAGGTACAAGTGCTTACAGAAGCGGAGGCATTGGAGGCTGGCGAAGCACTCCCAGATCTGCGTGAAACCATGGCCGTACAGATCCTCAGTGCTGAAGCCAAGGCTCAGCGTAAAACCCTGGCCACGCTCGTTGAGGTGATTTTGGGCAAGGCCGTCATCGAGCCCGATGCGCCATCCACTAACCATGTCTCCAGCCTTGAGAAATACAACCGGATGCGAGATTTCGACGCGTCACCGGAGCCGTCTGGAAATCGTAAGCAGTCGAGCAGGAATATTCAGGCCTTACAATTCTGCGTCCAGAAGCATGACGCCACACGGCTGCATTACGACTTCCGCTCGGAGCTCGATGGCACGTTGAAGAGTTGGGCGACCGTTACCGGCTGTCCGAAAAGCGTCGTTGTCGGAAATTGGCGCTCGCGTTGATGGGCTGCTCCGCTAAGGTCAGGTGATGTCTAAATGATACTAAAGTCATAGGATGGCTGACATGCGAATACGTGGTGATGTTTTCTGGAAGTGGGCTGACCCTGTGCTTCCCCATCGTAGCCATGATGAGACACTGGACAACGGAACGGTTATTGACGTACAGACGAGATTGTCGCGAACCGGGGCTACCCAGGTTTTTATCGGCGTCTATGCGGCCACTGGGATGCCACTCCACGAAGAAGCATTTGATGCTAGGCCAGGAGAATCGATGACCCGTGCACTGGCCTGGGGTGTAGGACGGGCCAGAAGGATTGCCAGTGATCCGCGCAGTAAAGTTGTTAATTATTAGCTCTGAAGACGTTGCCACACCTTTTCGTGGAAATAAAAGGCAACGGTATTACAAGCCGGCTCAATGATCGCAATCAGTCCGCCTGTCAATGCAGAGCCGGTGAGTAGGTAGGCGACGGTAAAGGCTATCGAGAAGTGTAAGACGCTAAAGCTCAACGTCTTCCATAGCGGCCCTTTAAGGCGGGAATGGCAGCAGTTGATATCGGAAAAGTCTTTCATATCGATTGGAGGCCCAACGGAAAGTAATGAGCCGTATCAACGCGATACGGCCTTTTCGAAATCAGCGTTTCGCTTCAACATCCGGAGTTGCAGAACGAGAAAGGAAGGCTTGTGTGATTTCTGGCAAATGCTCACCCAGCCATTTCGCCATGGCGATCTCTTCTTTGAGGATCGAACGGCACGCATTTGCCGTCAGCTCGTCGCCCGCGAATGTAGCCGCTTCTACGAGCACCGTGTAGGAAGCGATCTCTACGTTCTCGAACACGTAGCCAGCCATGGCGCCCTTGACCACTTCGTCGCTCATCGCCATGCCGCCAACAGCTTGGCCAAACGCCATGAGTTTGCCGGCCATGTCTTTCAGTTTCGATGTGCTTCCGCCAAGGCGCTCGATGCACTCCACTAGCCGACGCTGCTGTCCTTCGGTTTCTGCAATGTGCTGAACAATTCGCTCGCGAAGTTTGGGATAGTGCTCAAGTCGCTCTGCTTGCCCCTTCAGCATTGTCTCAGCTTGCTGTTCCATTGCGTGAGCATCACGCAGCCAATCCAGTAAGTTCTCGGTTGGAGTCGCCATGGTCAAATATCCTTTGTGAGGGAATTATTGGGAAACCGTCCTTTAGGAACTGTTCGTTTCAGACGATGAATGGTGTTGCGCACTAACTATTGGAGTCTATTTATTTTTATTTGCATGGAAAATCACTTTGAACTATTTCTGCGTGGCCGCCCGTCCTGAATGTTGAGCGTTGGTTAGCACGATGTAAGACGGAGCTCACTCCCAGCCATAGACGACGTTCACAAATAATTATGGGCGTTCGACTAGCCGCGAGGAGATAGCCATGTTTATCCATAACAAGCGCTTGCAATATACCGTGCGAGTAGCGCAGCCCAATCCAGGTCTGGCGAACCTGTTGCTCGAACAATTCGGTGGTGCTCAAGGTGAACTGGCGGCTGCTAGCCGTTATTTCACTCAAGCGTTGGCGGAAGACGATCCGGGGCGTAAAGACCTGCTCATGGACATCGCGACCGAGGAGCTCAGTCACCTGGAGATCGTCGGCTCCATCATCGTCATGCTCAACAAAGGGGCCAAAGGTCGCCTTGCAGAGGGCGTAGAAGAGGAGGGTGAGTTGTATCGAGCGATCAATGGTGCGGGCAACGACTCCCATATCACCAGCATCTTGTACGGTGCCGGCGCTCCGCTCACCAATTCGGCTGGCGTCCCTTGGAGCGCTGCCTATGTCGATACCATAGGCGAGCCAACAGCAGATTTTCGTTCGAACATCGCCGCTGAAGCGCGGGCCAAGATCGTCTACGAGCGTCTGATGAACGTGACTGATGACCCAGGCGTGAAAGAGGCGCTGGGCTTCCTCATGACGCGAGAGATCGCCCATCAGCTTTCCTTTGAGAAGGCGCTTCACGCCATTCAGCCGAACTTCCCCCAAGGCAAGCTCCCCGGCATGCCGGAGTTCACCAACAAGTATTTCAACATGTCCGGTGAGCCCAATGTGCGCGGCCCTTGGAACGAGGGCAGCGAGTGGGAGTACGTGGAAAATCCATCCGCAGCTGTTGATGGGGGAGATGGCACCGCTGCGGTGACGCTGACTCCTGCCGAGGCTGAAACGGTCGAGGCGATGAAGCTTCGGACGATGTCCGATCCAACCACCAACCCGGTCACCGGAGCGGATCTTGGCTCCGGCTTGATCAATGGCAAAGACTGAGCTGCCGGAGGCTACATGAACACTCTGCGCAAGAAAGCCTCGCCACATCGCCTGGTTGGCGTTGAGCACCTCATGAGTCAAGCGTTGGCCGAATTTGAAGCTGAGTCCCGCTTGGCCTGTCGAGCTCTCCGTGTACGCATGGCCGTAATGACCTTCGGAGTCGGCTCGCTTCTACCGAACGACCTTCCCGGCGATGCGCCGGAAGTCGAGCGGCCAGAAACTTTTCTGAGTAACACCCTGCACTGATCACTACCGTCTAGGAGATAACCAATGGCTGCACGGAAAACTGTTGAAGACCTGTTTATCCACGAACTGTCTGACGTGTATAGCGCAGAAAAGCAGATCACCAAGGCGCTGCCTCGGTTGGCCAGGGCCGCCACCAATCCATTGTTGGCCGACGCCTTCACGTCCCACCTGGCCGAAACCCAGGGTCAGATCGAGCGCATCGACCAACTGGTGGAGTCGGCAGGCTTGAAGCTCAAGCGGATGAAGTGCGTTGCGATGGAGGGGCTGGTCGAGGAGAGCAAGGAGCTACTCGATGAAATCGAAAAAGGCGCGGTGCTCGATGCAGCGTTGATCGGGGCTTGCCAGAAGGTGGAGCACTACGAGATCGCCAGCTACGGAACGCTGATCGCCATGGCCAAGCACCTGGGAATGAAGGAAGCAGTGTCGTTGCTGGGCGATACCTTGGCCGAGGAAAAAGCAGCGGACGATAAGCTTTCTGCAATTGCTGAAGAAGGTGGCAACCAGGCGGCAACACTCGAAAAATGATGGCTGATGCCCGGTGCAGGATGCGCCGGGCTTGTACAGCGCTATCCATCCACCCAATTGGTGCATTCTCGACAACACTGTGTCAGGCGCTACGCTTCTGTGCAGTCTAGCGACGACGGTGCCTTGAAGTTGACGAACATCGCAGAGAGTCCACAATTTTGGGATCTGCATTAGCCGGCTTCAATGGCCCGCGACAAATTCAGCGACCTCGTCGTATTTCTAGCAGTGGCGCAGGAAAGACATTTTACCCGTGCGGCGGCCAAGCTTCGTGTTACACAGTCAGCGGTTAGTTACTCAGTGCGTCAACTGGAGTCCCGTCTGGGGGACAACTTGTTCAAAGGACGTTCTGATGCGGCTGCCGACGCAGCGGGCCAGTGAAGTCGGGCGCTTGCTACCGCATCAGTGGAGGCCTGCCGCTGCTTCATAGGCGGAGCTGAGCGAGCACATCCTCTGATGACATGACTTGGGCATATTCAGTGCCCAGTATGGCCAAGGCCAGCTCATAAACGGTTAAGGCGTCCCAACACGTTCCTTGCGGCCCGGTTACGGGTACAGCAGTCGTGGCATCCGCAGGAAGAATAATTTCGTACCCAAGCGCTTTCCCGGCCCGGATAGTGGCATCCATGCTGTTGTGAACCACAACGCCCGTCAAAACAATGCGTTTTACTTGCATATTTTTGAGAATGGCATCCAATTGGGTTCCTATGAATGCGCAGTTCTCATGCTTGATAATGACAATCTCGCCCTCTACCGGTGCCACTTCTTTCTTGATCCCATTCCAAGGGCCATGAACGTAATAGCTGGAGGTGGGATTTTCTTCATCATGCTTCACATGAAGGACAGGCCAGCCAGTGGATCGCCAGTGCCAAAGAAGGCGTTGGATAACTGACAAATAGCCAGGGTGGCTTTTACCATTCCAAACAGGTTGATCGATAGCATCCTGAACATCGAGGATAATCAGGGGGATGCTAGGCGTATCCTTCATGCGAGGTCGTCTCCTTACGATGGAGGCTTAGTGTGCTGCAACGTATTCCCGTCAACAAGCAGCGCAGGCGCGCTAGGGTGCCGGTGCTGCAACGAGGCCACTAAGGACGGGCTGCTACCTGTCAGTGGATTCCGACCCAGCTCACGCAAGGTGCGTTGGGCGGACGCCTACTTTTTTCACCCCTTGGCTCAAGCTGAACCTCGGATTACTGGTTTCACCGCGCTTTGAAGCCCTTATACTGTCCGTTTGCCAACGGTCAAGGAGAGACTATGACGCCGACTATTTTCAAAGGTGATTGTTCTGCAAAAATTGCAGTGCTTTGCGTAGAAGGGCGGGTCTGATGCGCGTTGGAAGAATCATGGCGATGGTTGGAACCACGCTTTCGTTGATGACAGGGCCGGTAATGGCATCAGCAGGCCTATCGTCCCAGCCAGCAGAGCATTCCAGCCTGCAGCGAATTTCTGTGCAGGTTGAAGGTTCCGGCAAGGACGTCATATTGATCCCAGGCCTGGCATCGTCTCGAAAGGTATGGGATGACCTAGTCCCCAAATTAAGGCAAAGCTATCGCCTTCACCTGGTTGAGCTGGCAGGTTTCGCCGGGTCGCCTGCCGTATCCGAAACCAAGGGGAAAGTCATTGCTCCTGCGGTCGAAGAGATCGCTGACTACATCCACTCTCAGCGGATCAAGGCACCGGTGATCATCGGTCACTCTCTGGGAGGAGAGGCAGCTTTGATGCTTGGAGCTCGCCATCCCGATCAGGTGGGCCGATTGCTGATCGTTGATGCGCTTCCCTTTTACAGCTTGTTAGTCGACCCTTCGGCCACCACCGAAACTGCTACAGCGCCTGCTGCTGTGATGCGTGATTCGCTAATGGCTGCATCTGCTGAGCAAAACGAAGCCATGCAAACTGCATCCATCGCTCGGCTTGTTAAAAATGAAGCGTTTAGGCCAGGTTTGGTCGCTGACAGTATCCGCTCGGATCGCAGAACGGTGGCCGATGCTGTCTATGAATTGATGGTCACCGATTTGCGACCTGAACTCAGCCGCATCACCGTGCCGGTGGAGGTCGTGTACGCATATGACCCAATGTATGGCGTGCCTTCATCCAGCGTGGATGCGATGTTCCATCAGGCCTATACCTCAGCACGCGACATCCGGTTAAAGCGCATTGACGGCAGTTTTCACTTCGTAATGCTTGACCAGCCGGAGAAGTTTGCCCGCACCGCTCTGACATTTCTCAGCAAGTGAATCCCATTTGGCCTAACCCGCGATTAGCTGTTGCGCTTGGGTCGATATGTAGGCTGTAACCAAAAAAAATGATGTACGAGTCAACTCAAGGAACTCGAATGAAGGGGCAAAGGAAGGTCGTGTGGTTGCAGGTACTGCTCTCAATGCTGGGTATCGCTTTGGGCGCTGCCTTACATGGCTGGGGGATAGTCGGATTTTGGGGGATGATCACCATCATGATGATCCCGAACGTCGTTTTCATGGTCATGCAGGTATACGCGGAACGCTACAAGCAGGATATCGCACGATGAAAATTGTTCCGACTTGACCCCGCAAGCGGAGCGCGAAGCCCATGGAGGGGCGTAGGCGTGAGGATGGAAGCCCGGTAGGGCCGTGACCCTGGCTGCGCCAGGGCGCGGTACACGACAGCCGTTCCCCCGCAAGGGGGACACGCCCGAGGCCCCATCCACGCAGAGCTGATGCAGGCGGCTATTGGCTGGATCGGCTATTTGTAGTGGGTGGTGTAGCTGTTGAAGGGTGATGTACATGGGCACCGGTTGGATCGGTGATTTGAATGACATTACCGTGCTGCCAGCCATCCGCCTGAGGATCAGCATCAGGAATACGAATGTCAGCCCGCTCAGCTTTGTTTTTTGCAGCATCCACACCCAGGCGCCGATTGCGCTGTTCGACCATCGCCGGGTCAGCCTGGCCATCTGCGGTAAAGCCCATCATCAATTGCGGGACACCCACAGGTAGCGCCTTGTCTTGATCGGTGTGCCAGGTGTGCCAAGTCTTCCCATAGGTATGCGCCAGTCGCTCCATCAGGGCGTGCTCAGCAGGAGCAGGAATGCCTGGAGCGATCAACTGCCCAGAGGAGACCTCATAGCCATGGCTGTGCCACATCGCCTTCTCCTTGGCCGGCAACGAAGCAAAGAGCTTCTCGTCGATGATGTACTCGACGCCCATGATTTTCGCACCTTTGGTATTGCCGTCGAATATCACACACTGGATGACATCCTCATTCAGTATGGAGCAGTAGTGGTGCGCTTCCATCTGCACGTCCGGATGCCCGTTGTAAAAATGGAAGCCATCCAAGTAAGTGTTGATGGCCTCAATCGGCGGCTTCGACTGCAGCGTCGCGGCGCCGGCTTCCAGTAGTTGGGTTTTAGCAGACTCGGGCCTGCCTGGTGACTCCACAGGAGACTTCGTTTCGGGAGCGGAGCAGGCCCACAGCAGAGTGCAGGCGAGAGGGAAGGGTTAACGTTTGGAATAGCTGTCGCATGAGGAAGGCTCTGGCTGGTGTCCTTAGAGGACAGCCTTGGCCGTTGAAGCGGACAGCCCAACGGACGAATGGCCCGAGTAGAATTGCGGGCAAAAGAAAGCCCACTGCTAGGCGGGCAAGGGAGCTTCTATCACACGTAGGGATAGCTAAAGTTCTCACACCGGATGTGAAAAGGACGTGAATAAACCCGTCAGTGAAGACGGTGCGTGTCCAACCCCCGCACTCTTTAGTGGGTTTGGTCTAGCGGTTGCGCACGGTATCCAATGCAGGTGACCAGACGTTATGTCCGCAGCGTTCACACACGGCCGAGTCCTGAGGTTCAAGGAAGGTCGTGAAGCCGCAGCTGACGCAACAGTGTAGGCCAGCGTTCGGCGGTGCTAGGTACTCTGGACGATGTTCTACTGGCAGCACTGACAGCCCTGGCCGGGTGTCATCTGGCCCATAGAAATACAGGCTGATATCCCCATCGGTTTCCAATAGGCCGAGTCGAACCTGGCCAAGATGCTCCACGCCTTGTTGGCGCAGTTCCATGAAGAGCTCGTTGGACGAGATGTTCAAATTCCGCAGCGAATGGATCTCGTACATCCCGTCCTTTACGACCGTGATGGGCAACCCATCGATCCAGGCCTCGCAGGTTCTGCTGCGCCTCATCATGTAGACGGTTCCGCGATAGAGCAGCAACAGCGTGAGGAAAACCAATGCGACCGGGAGGAGGGGGACATCTTCGTAAAAGGTCACATCGCCTGCGGCTGAACCCAAGGTGAGGATCACCACGAGCTCGAATCGGGAAAGCTGCCTGATTCCGCGTCGACCACTGAATTTGAGAAAGAAGAACACGGCTAGAAACGCCGCTGAAACGCGGAGAGCGACCTCTAATAGAAAGGTCACTGGGTACTCGCCAATGAGCATCCGCTGCAGGTCAAATGAAACCATTTGCCGTAACCCATCCTTCGCAATCTCCTGTGACGGGTTGACCCGCATTTCTCGTTCTTGGTTCAGGGGGTGGTGTCAGCGAGACATCTAATCTTGGTTGTTGCTAGGAAGCCAGGGAGGCTGAAGACTTGAATTGACATGCTTGCCTTTGGCAATGATATGATTGCTAAAAGCAAGCATTGAGGCTGGTCATGCATAACACCTTGCGGGAGCGCGCAGACGTCATTCGCTCATTCAATCGTTTTTATACGCACCAGATGGGGTTGCTCGACGAACATCTGCTTCGATCAGAGTTTTCCCTAACTGAAGCTAGGATCCTATTTGAGCTTGGCGCAGGTCGCCCACTCACCAGCGTTGATCTTCGGAGTCACCTCAGCCTAGATGCTGGGTATATGAGCAGGGTAATAACAGGCCTGGAGAAACGTGGCCTGATTGAGAAGGTACGCTCTGACCAAGATGCTCGAGCTTACGAGATCCACCTGACCCATGAGGGACAGAGAACCCTGGCATCGCTTGAGGAGGTATCTCGAGACGCGGTGATGGCCCTAATTGAGCCTCTGTCCGAGCCCCAGCAGCGGCAACTGACTGAGGCAATGAAGCAAATTGAAGGGCTTCTTGGTAAAGCAGATCGCTCCTACCTACTACGTGATCCCCAGCCTGGCGACATGGGGCTGGTCGTTCAGCAGCAGGCCGCACTCTACTCAGGTGAGTACGGTTGGAATTCTGAGTTCGAGGCCTTGGTGGCTGAGATCGTGGCGAAGTACCTCCGTGAATTCGACCCCACCCGCGAGCGTTGCTGGATCGCAGAGCAGAGCGGCCAAGTGGTGGGATCAATTTTCGTCGTTCGGCACGACGAGAACACTGCCAAGCTGAGGATGTTGTACGTCGACGCTCGTGCGAGAGGCCTGGGTATTGGTAAGCGCCTGGTTGATGAGACACTACGCTTCGCTCGCCAGGTTGGTTACAAAAGGATGATCCTCTGGACGACCAGCAATCTCACGACCGCCCGTAAGCTCTATCAGGGTGCCGGTTTTGAGCTGATTGAGGAGGAGGAGGTCAACAGCTTCGGCAAAGATTTGGTTAGCCAGACTTGGGCTCGCGATCTTTAGCTATCTTCAGTTGGTCTGGGCTGCATTGACCAACTGACGAGAAAACGCTTACATGTACGTATATACAGTATAGGCGTTTTCGTCATGGTCACGATCCTCGGCCCCCTCGAATCAAGCGGTGCGAAACTCCCGCTGTTTTCCTTCCATGTCCCGGCAGGTTTTCCTTCGCCTGCAGCGGATCACCTGGAAAAGCGGATTTCTCTTGATGAGTTGCTCGACGTCCGGGCTCCGCACATTTATCTGGTGCGTGTAGAGGGCGACTCGATGATCGGTGCCGGCATCTACCCTGGCGACCTCGTGATTGTGGATCGCTCCATCGAGGCTGAGCCAGGCCACATCGTTATCGCTGCCGTGAACTGCGAACCCCTTTGCAAGCGCCTGGCCCGGGACGGCAGTCAGGTAGTCCTTAAGTCCGAGAATCCGCGCTATCCATCCAGGTATCTGCTGGAGGGTGAAGAGCTGCAGGTCTGGGGTGTGGTTACCTACAGCGTGCGAAGCCATGACAAAGCCTGAGCGAGTCTTCGCACTTATCGACTGCAACAGCTTCTATGCGAGCTGTGAGCGCGTGTTCCGCCTCGACCTTCGCAGCAAGCCTGTCGTCGTTCTCAGCAACAACGATGGTTGCGTGATCGCTCGATCAGCGGATGCCAAGCCCTGGATCAAGATGGGCGAGCCGTACTTCCAGATTAAGGACAAGCTCCGAAAGCACGGCATCGTCGCATGCTCCTCGAATTACGAGCTTTACGGCGACATGAGTGAGCGGGTAATGACCGTCATTGAGTCTATGGTGCCGGCAGCGGAGGTCTACAGTATCGATGAAGCCTTCGCTGAACTCACGGGTATGCCAGGCGACCTTGAGCGCCTGGGTCGACAGATCCGCTCCGAGGTCTATCGGCGGACAGGTATCCCGGTCGGCGTGGGTATTGCCTCAACCAAAACCCTGGCCAAGCTGGCAAATCATGCCGCAAAGAAATGGCAGAGCCATACCGGTGGTGTCGTCGACCTGCGCGATGACGTGAAGCGCAACTGGGTGCTCAAGAAATGTGATGCGGGTGACGTCTGGGGCATTGGCCGTCGCCTGTCCGCTCACCTGGCTGCAATGGATATCCGAACCGCATGGGAGCTTGCCCATGCCGACGCCTGGTCACTTCGGAAACAGTTCAGCGTGGTACTGGAGAAAACAGTGCGCGAGCTTGGCGGTATCACCTGCCTCGAGCTGGACGAGCCCGACCCGCCAAAGAAAGAGATCTGCTGCAGTCGGATGTTTGGTAACCGACTGACCGAGCTTGCTCCTATCAAGGAGGCGGTTGCAACCTACACGTCCAGGGCTGCCGAGAAGCTCCGCGCCCAGCAGTCGCTCTGTAAGCGCCTTCGCGTAAGCATCCGCACGGGCATGTTCAACCCCGATGAAGCCAAGTACGCCAACGGCATCCTGGTCGAGCTGCCATATCCAACGGACGATACGCGTTTGCTGACAAAAGCTGCGCAGGAGGGCGTGGAGCGAGTGTTCCGGGATGGTTTCCGCTATAGCAAGGCTGAAGTGCTGTTGCTCGACCTCAGCCAGCCAAATGAGATCACCGGTGACCTGTTCGCGGCGGCACAGCCGGTGGCGAGTGAAAAGCTGATGGGCGTGCTTGATGCGGTGAATGGAAGGTGGGGCAGAGGGACGATGCGTTTGGCGAGTGTGCCGGTCGACCCTAGCTGGGGCATGCGCCGGGAGATGATGAGCCAGAGCTTTACCACGCGCGTTGATGAACTTTGGACGGTCTACTGTAAGTGAGCCGTTACATTGCAACATAACCGAATGGGTGACTTATCGATGAATCGAAATTCGAGCGACGCTGTTGGGTTAGGACGGAAAAACTGGTTGGTGGCCATGAGCCAGCTTGCTACGGTTTTTTTCGAGGAGGTGTGGTAACGTTCGATTTAACTTGTACAGGGTGTGGATTATGAAGAAAGACATTGCAATGGAAGCAGCGAATTTTACCCTGAAGTTTGGGGGCGCGAACTTGCTGGATTATTTGGAAGAAATTGTCCTTCCGGCATTTCTTGGCGAGCGTGTAAGGCGTTACGCTGATACTAGGTATTTCTTTACTAATGTCACTTTAACCGAGATTCAAGGGGTGGTATGTTTGGTAGGGCGCTTTGTGAAGGATGTAATGCTACATTCTGAGCAGCGATTTATAAAGGGTGAAATAGTACAAGATGAGCGTAAGATGCAGTCATCTCCGTCTGCTGTGTTTGTACTGATGCTTGATACTCATCGAGTTATATTTGGCAAGGAAACCAAGCACCCTCCGACACTCCAGAATTTTGAGGGGACAGCTATTAGATTTTTGAAAGATGCACACAAGGAGTATATAGAGAGACTTTATAATGAAGCTGATGAGGAAGGGAGGAAGATTACGAAGGTGGGGTTGTTGAAAGAACATCCTTATCCTGAACTTCAAGTTGTACCATTATCATCAGAGGGGGATATTAACTCCTTCATTAAGAGATTTGCCAAGCTTCAGCGGGTTCAGTATACGTTTACGCCGCGAAATGACGAAGCAGACAATGCTGGTTTTTTCTTTGATAGTGCTCAGGAACAGCAGGCGGTTGTTGGGAGTAAAACGCTTACGATAACGCACACTAACAAGGAAGGTCTTGATAAATCGAGTGTAACTGAAGAAGTGGCCGCTGCAACTGCTCAAGGTAATCAGGTCGTAAAGCTTACGGGTTTGGATAAGGCCGGTGATAAACTGAACGGCGATAACGCTGATTTCCAGATAAAAAAGAAAATCGAAGTGCCAGGGCGTCGTGTTGAGGTAATAGCCGATTACCTAGTTCATGGTTTCATGGATTGGGTGTCGAATAAGTTGATTAAGTTGCCAGTTGTACCGAAAAGATCGAGGGAAAAGCTGCAGCAGGTAAAGGATTCTTATGAAGAATGAAACGCTTGACTCAGATGCGCTTTTGAGTGAGAAGAATCTCTTCTCAATATATGTGGCTGCCAGGAAGGTGCGATCTTCACGCTTCAATTTGATAACGACCGTTATTTTTTTTGTTGCTGCTGTATTACAGGCGGTACTGTCACCTCAAACGGTGGAAGCTAAGGTTGAATTTGTTAGGAAGTATGCTGATTTTGGTTTCAATGCGGCTCTAACCACAATGGGTTTTTTGGTCGCAGGGTTTACAATATTTGCTACTCTTAGTGATCCTGAGTTATTCATTAAGATGGGTCAAAGATTGCATCCGGATTCCAAGATTTCTTGGTTGAAGCATAACTTCTTTTTGTTTATCAGGGTGTTTATTTATTTTATAGTTTTTATAGTTTGGTGTTTGTTGGTGATTGTTTTTGGCTCTAAGTCGGGCGTTGTTAGCTATTTAATTATGCTGTTCGATGATGCTGCGGTTATTAGGGAGTGGGTCGCCTCTGCTGCACAGGTGTTACTCATCACAGGATTTTATTTTATACTGATGCAGTTGAAGTCTTTTGTGTTCAATATGCATCATGCAGTGATGACCTCACTTAAATGGAAGTGGGATAAGGCAGATAAGGCAGATAAAGGAGGGGAGGGTTGATCAGATTCCGCGGCGGAAACTTACAGGCAGTCAGGCTTTTGGTGGTAAATTGCTTGTCGCTGCTAGAGGTTCAAAATTAAGAGAAAAATTATTATGAATGCCTTAAGATGGAACGTCCTTTTCCATCATGCCGAGAAACTACATGTCCCGTCTAGCCGAATTCCGTCAACTCGAACAGCAACTAGCAGCACAGCTTGCTGAGCTTGAGGCACTCAAGGGTAGTTCCGAACTGCAAGCCGAAATTCAATTTGAGACCAAACTGCGTGACTTGCTGGCTGAGTACGGCTACAGCCTGCGCGACATCATCAACATCCTGGATCCTCAAGCCAACCGTCGTGCCGCCGCCCCTGCAGCAGCTGAAAAGGCCCCGCGTCGCGCCCGCCAGGTGAAGCAGTATAAGAACCCGCACAACGGAGAAATCATCGAGACCAAGGGTGGCAATCACAAGCTGCTCAAGGAATGGAAAGCCGAGTACGGCTCTGATGTGGTGGAAGGCTGGCTCGCCCAGTAACACGCTCCACCGATGGTTTGCTAAAGCCCCCTCACGGGGGCTTTTTCTATTGTGATGCTGTCAGCTGATACACCTGAGCGACTCATCACCCCCAGCGAAGGCCTGCCTCGTTCCAGCAACTGATCTGGTCTCATCGCAGGCGCATTTCGTCCGCAGTACCTATGCAGCCAGGCATTTTCCGAATACTGTATGCGCATACAGTAATAGGGAATGCCGCCATGACAGGCACCAATCTGCCCGTAATGTCGATCCAAGAGTGGCGGCAGCTACTCAACGACACCGAGGCCCTGCTTCTCGCACCTAAGAAACATCACAGGGAGCTTCTGCATCACGCATATGCGCTACGTGATACGCATGCCGTAGACTCAGGAACCTTGGCTGACATGCTGGAGCTCGCCGACGAAGCATTGATGTACGCCCACTCCGTCCAGGGTGATCAGCAGTGGTAGGCTAAACACAAGCCTTCATGGCATCGCGTCGTGTGGGATCGCTATGGCGAAAGGGAGGGATCATGAAAAAAGATCTGAGCAAGGTGCTCATGCCCGACCATCCGCTGTACACCGAGGCTGTGGAAGCGCTGAAGGTTTACCATCAGGCCCAGGCTGATGGAGTCGTGGGGATTGAGCTCGAGCGTCTGCGGTTGATGGCTGAGCATCGTTTTCAGGCTGTCACCGACTACCAGTTGCAAGCTCTTGGCGGGCCCGCTGAAAAAGATCATTAACAGATGGCCTACCTGAGACTGATCTCCTGCAGCAAAGTGCAGAATTTGCCTTTTGCTCGCGGCTCAGCGGCAACTTGGAGAAAGGCATGAGGCCCACTGACGCGATACGAGGAAAGGAAGCGGACATCCGGCGCCTCATCGAGGCCTATGGCTTCATTGAGCCCAAACTCTTCGGCTCTGCTGCTCGAGGCGATGATCACGAAGGGAGTGACCTCGATCTGCTCGCCATCATCCCTCCAGCAATGGCCGGCAAGATTTCCTTGTTCGACATCGCCGAGCTCGAGGATGAGCTCCAGGCCATGGTGGGGGTGCCAGTCGACTTCCACGCCCACAACAACATGCCTGAGCACCTCAGGCAATCCATCGAGCGAGAGATGGTTACGCTCTAGCTGTGAACATGCTTGCGATGATCTTGGCGTCCAGCAGGGCATGGTGAGGCAATTCCTCCCCATCGTTCGTCGTAGTTAGGGTCGTGGCATCGGTGGGAAAATTCCTGACGTTCTGGGGCCATTTCCCATCGTCATAGGCGAGCTCGCAGAACAGCTCCCAGTCGTAGGCAGGTGCGTCAGTGACAATCTCGAGCTCTTCGCCGTAGGTCGCCAGGAACCGCAGGAGCGCCGCCCTGGCGTCGATAATCGGCATGGCGTACTCACCACCCCACAACTGCGGCAGTACGATCTCCTTCACGAACTCACTGCAGTCTTCTTCTCGCCACGCGTCGACCACTTCCACGTAGAATTCCCGGCGATCCTCGGCGACCAACGCCAGGGAGATCAGCTTTGCCTGCGCGGTGAGCTGAGTGAACTCACAATCGAGAAAGAGCCTCATCTGTTGGAACCTCTGCAATGACTAAGGCCCGCCTGAAGTTGTCCCAGGAAGGCCGCGTGTGGGAAATCGCCTTGGCGTATTTCGGCCCTGAAAAGCTGTTGGAAACGATTGTAGATCTGTGGGAGGGTGCGAGCCCTCCCACAAGGCCGACCGTCGAGCACCTGTCGACCGACACGCTACCTACAGATGTCGTGAATATACTGAAAATTGCCCAGGTGCGAGTCGGGGCCCTCGTTCCAGGTCGCGTGCCTGTACCAAGTGTTGTCACGTTGTACGCACGGCATGCCAGTGACCTCGCCGATGAGATCCTGGCAAAACTGCCGAGAGGCGAGCTCACCCGTACCTTGTGGGGATCGCAGTTAGAAGTCGAAGTTGGCCTGTGACGTCCACCTGCGGCAGGGAGAAGTGATGTGACGATTGATCATCGACTGCGGAGCCTGGAGATCGCGAGGCGCAGAGCGCTGTGGGCACTTGCCAATCTACAGCCTGGAGACGCTCGCGCTGAAAAGGTGCTGGCTGAACTCGACGAGGTTGACCAGGGCCTGCCGGACATCGAGAGTGGTGATCAGCTCTCCGCCCAGAAGCTCGTCGATCTCATCACCACGAAGCTCCACAACGGCGTTCAACTGGTTGTCGAGGAGAGTATCCCAGAGCCGTGGCTGCAGCGCTTCCAAGCGGCAAGTGTTGGCTCTACCCGCCTGGCAGAGGGGCCCTATCTGCGCGATTTTGAGAAGTTCGTGGCCGTGTGGCACCAGGAGCTTGAGCACTTGAAAGCCCATCGGGCCCACAGATCCAGCACGAGGTCGCAGTGAAAAGAACGATCCTGGGTATGACAGAAGCCGGCGAGCCGCTCTTGCAGCAGGCTCTTCAAGCCATCCGGGCCCATCAGCAGGCGGTGGATGAAGGGCGACCAGCAGAGGAGATCGAAAGGCTACGTCTCGAGGCTGATCACCTGTATCAAACCGTCATCGACTATCAGTTGCACAAGGCCGGCACGCTTGGGCAGTCAGTCCATTGATGGATCGCAATGGTCTTTGCGTTTGTTGGCAAATTTGCAAGCGGAGCGCGCCGGCCCGAAGGGCCAGAGGCCCAAGGATGAAGCCCGTTGGGCAAAAACCGGGCGGAGCCGGGGTTTGGTGCACGACAGCTGTCCTCGGAGGGGCGAGCCAGCAAATTTGCGGATTCAGGAAATCCCTGGAGCCTTCGCCACGCCTGACTTACAGCGCCTAAGCCTCCCATTTTCTTCGGATTTCTTTGCGGATTTCATTAGGCCACCAACCGCGCACGCGTCACGGCGCTTCAGGCGGCTCAAGCTTGCAGACCGGCTTTCCATGCCTAGTGATCACGAATGAATGGCCTTCCTGCAGGAGCCTCATGAGTCGCCTGAAGCGCCTTCTCGCCTGCGTTACGCTGATCACCTGCATCTCGACCTCTTCCTGTTCATGCGCCAGTTCAGCGACGTCTTGTTCTCGAATGGTCGCTCACGTAGTGCGATCTCACATTCACCGGCCCGTTACGCGTGTATCGCACGTGACCGCTCCGATAATGGCCGCTGATATGTTGAAGCGACAACCATTCAGGGAGGAATGACATCGCTTGGGTGTGGCACCGATACACCTTGGGCATGTGCTGTTGCAGGTACACCGCAAGCGAGTCTACTTTCACCTCGAAATTGTAGCCACATCAGTAGGCCTCGATAAGATCCCTGTCCCGGTGAAGGTAGTAGCGCTACAGCCAATCAGAATTCGGCGTCTCGTACCGGGGTTTTGCCAAATCTGGTGCCTCATACAGCCATGCATCAAACCCCTCTGTCCAGATCAGCAGCAGGGCCTCCCCAATGATAACCAGGAAGGTCGAATTTTTGAGAAAAGACTAGGCGCTCACCATGGAAAATTATTCAAATTTTGAAGATGCTCTAAGTCATCCCTTCTTAGTAAATGGTTCGAATTCTTTAGTGCTGTTGGTGAGCTGATGAGATGTTGATGTTTTTTTGGTAATGAAATATCAAGATTTTGAAGTCTGGCAATATAGTGGGAAAAGATATTTGACTTATTGACAATATGATCGTTTTTCGGTGCATCGCAAGCTTTGACAAGCGACTTTTTTTCGTAGTAGCTTGTCAAAAAAAGGGGCGTTATGAAGAATTTTTTACTAGCACGATGTGTTGTTGCGGGTGTCAATTGCTTTGCTATTGAGACAAAGGTTGGTCGAGTTAAAGTAAATGGCGTAGAGCAAACAAATCGCACTATGATCTCTGGTGGGCTGGCTGAGTTAACGGTAAAGACATATATCTCGGCGCTTGCTAAGTATTTGGATTTTGTAGTTGAGTACATTTCATGTCTTTTGCTTTTTGGCAGTAGTAGTGCTGGTGTTGATTTTGAGTATATTTTGGATAAATTCTTCGAGTCTTTGAGTGTTGGAGGATATTCGGAGGATCAGGTTTTGGCGGAGACATGCCGCCGGTTAAATAAAAGGCCAGTGAAGCGTAGAACTATAAATGTCTATAGGTCAGCGCTGCTTATGGTGTTTCAGGTGGCTGATAAGTATGAGGATGCTGAAGTATCCCTGTTTGGGCTGGATTCTGGGTTCGAGCCTTTTAAGTTTACAAGGCGGGTGAAGCTTAAGGGCTACGAAATCAGTAGGCTTGAAAGTGAGTCTTTTCTAGCAGGTTGCATACGTGGAAGTGTCTCAAGCAGGTTGGTAAATCAGCTTCCTAAGTATTATCGAGGGAGTGCTAAACACTTTGTTGGGGAACTCAGGCTAAATCGAGAAGACATACTAAGAGCGATCCCATTGATTAAAAATATTAGAGATCGTTGTGTCATAACTTTGCTGGCTGCAGGTGGTATGAGAATTTCAGAATGCTTGCAGCTGCTTCAACGTGATATTGATACAAAAAAACTCAAAGTTTTCTTACGGGATCCACGCGATCGCCTGGCTGTCTACTACGAAATGGGTCTCTCAGTTACACAGGTAAACTCTTTGAGATGGAAGGGTAGGTCAAGACCGGAAGTGTTTATGGTTGAACCATTTGCAACCATGTTTTGGCGCTACTATGCAGAATATCTCGTTTCTAAAGACTACCCGATATTTGATGCCAATGGTTTGTGGATTGCTCATGAGTTTGTATTCTGTTTGCAAAAGGGGCGAACGAAAGGGCTGCCGCTCTGTTTCGGTGATGAGGGGCTCATCAGGAAGTCCTTCAAAAGGCTATTCGAGAAGGTAGGGGTAGAGTGCGTGGCCCCACACGATCTTAGACACTGCTACGTATCATTTGTTGCGAATGAACTTGAAACTCCACAGGGTAAAGGGGAAGGGGTCGAAAAGACGTCGAAAATTGTTGGGCATGTAAATCCAGCAAGCACAGCCGTATATGATCACTTTAATCAGGATGAACTTACCGGACGTGCTGAAGAGGCTTATAGGAATATCGGGTATCACCCGGAGATGTTGAGTGAATGATCAATTTGACTAATGCTCCTGCATGGCTTGATAGTTATAATTACTCGGTGGAGATTGCTTGTGCGATAAGTGAGGCTTCGGAGTACCTTGTTCGTCGCTATCCTCCATCGAGAACGCTGACTTTCGAAAGTATAACTTCCACGCACGGCGGCGATGCAACGGAATTGTTCTTTTTGAAGCTCTTTAAGTATGCCCCTGGGTGTAATAATCGTCAATTTGACGAGAGTTGGATCGTTAATGCTTTCGAATTTGTCGTGGCGGCCAAGCAGGATTTGTCATCTGTTGATCTATCAGGCTTGTTTGATGTATCTCGAGAGCATTACAGGCGTTCAGCTTATACTGCTGTTCGGAAAGGTATTTGGCTAACCCTAGTGCTGCTGTATGGGAAGGGTTGTATTTCTTTGCCCGCAAGTTTTAAAGCCCTTTCTGTGATTGATGAATCCCTGCCCGGGGCTCAGCGAACAGATTTTGCATTTGAGTGCTATCCCGAGCTTATGAATTTCGTAGTTTCGGGCCGCTATAAGCTGTGTGAAAGTGAGTATTGGGCAGGTGTTGACTCCAAAGTTCGAGAGCGGGTAGCACAGTATGGAACAAGGCTTTTTTGGGTTCTTGGTGCTACAAAGCCAGAGCAGATTAATCTGGATGATGTAATCAAAGTTCATCTTCATTATATTGGGTCTAATGATAAGCTTGCTGCAGAGATTCCGACTCGTACTATAATGGGCTTTGTATGTCATCGTTTTGGAAGTCGGGTTGGATTTACTTATGAAGAATTCTGTAGAGAACTTGATGGTAAGCTTTTAGGGGCTAGGAAGAATTCTCAAGGGCTTTCAGATGTAAGCGGTGAGCTGTCGTCGTTAGATGAACTGTATGCAGAAATGCAGGCACTGGTGAAGCGGGATTATGCACCGTCAAGGCTAGGTAATTTTACCCCGAATGATTTTGGTGTTGAGGGTGTAGCAGCCTCTTTCGAATACTGGATGGTAAGTCAGAGAAGATTTATCGAGCGAAGAAATTATGAGCGTGAATTCGGAAGTGTGGGTGGAATAAGTGCATTTAACATGTATATGTTTGAGTTTTTGCCAAGGTGGTATGCATCGTTTGAATACGAGGCCGGTTATTCATATCCTTCGTCACCTGCAAAATTGTCGAGCATCTTCATTGCCCCGGCTGAGGCGGTAAATGGAGCTCCACCATCATTTTTGACTTTTTTAGATAGGCTTTTTAAACAGCCTGTGGTCAGCGCAGATACTGTCCACCTCCAACAGTTGTCTTATTATTTCAATTGGGTGGAAAGGAAGTATCAAGAGCATGAAGGGTATACAGGGTTTCGAAACCCTATTACAGCACTTGATAAGCGTAAAGTCGCACCGTCTAGTGAGAGCAACGCTCGGCCCTTCACTCGCTGGCAGTATTCCATGGCTTTGAATTATCTTGGCTGTATATTTTGTGCTATCAAGCTGATAAATCAAGCTATTCTTGATGGGGACTTGATGTTGTCGGATATTCAGTCATTCGAGCAAGTAGCACTTGCCCTTGGCTGGAATCCTAAGTTTTATTGTGGTGGGAGAGAATATACGGTATCCAGAATTCCCCGGGTCTTTTTGGAGAGATGGACAATTCCTGGAGACGGAGCGGTCTTGACCGTCATCTCTACTCACTACTTGGTGCATATTCTGACTGCGGTCGATAGTGGTTTGCGCCATCAAAGTGTCCGGTGGCTGTGCATTAATTTTGACCGTTATTTGGGCGAAGATTATGCTGATAATTCGGCCCATAAGATTTACGTGTCTACTGATAAAGTTTCGCAGAGCCCAATTGAGAGCCATGTTAGTACCCTAACTATCGAGGCGTTGAGGTTTCACAGGGATTTACGTGATTTGATTGATTTGCCTGTTTTTAAGCAGGAGATCTACTATAGGGGGAACGAGGAAACAAGAAAAGGAAAATTTATCCCGCTTTTTTCAAGGAATGTTGCTACTGGTCACCCTTTTAACGAAGTCTCATATGGTGAGGCGTATGTAAAATTTCTGATTGAGTTTCAGGTTTTTTTGAATGATTTTGGCGCGGACTGTAAATTGTTTGAGCTGAAGCCTGACGGGTACCACTACGGTGATAAAATAGAAGGAGATATTAGGGTTTCTACGCATTACGGTGTGTTGTATTGCCCGATTAGGCCTGTTACTGATATGACGCCGCACCATACCAGGTCAAGTACGGTAAGGGCTTGGAGGCGGTTTATGTCTGCTGAAGATGTTGGTAGATATAAAACTGGGCATAAGTCAGTTGCAGTAGTTAATTATTACGATAAAGTCTTGGAAGAAGACAGGGTTGAGTTGTCACAAAGGTTGAATAGAGATATTGACAACGTATGGGCCGGGGAGTCGATTAATGCGAGCTCGCCTATGTCAAACTTTAGAAAGTCAATACAGTTAAATCCTGCTAAAGCGATGGTGGATTTCGGATGTATAACATCTGCGCCAGTAAGTGGGAGTGAGGAAGTCGATGGTGTTGCTTTGATAACACGACAGCACCATTCCGGATTAGCTCATTTCTCTACACATATCTGTACAAGAAATGGTGTTTGCACTGAGGAGATGAAGCTAGAGGGTCTCGAGGATAGGTGTGGTATGTGTATTTATGCCGTAAAAGGTGTTGATAATCTACCCGCTATCGATGTGAAAATTAATTGCTTGACAGTTGAGGTCAGGGATCTTCATGACTATGCTGATTCTCTGTGTGAGAAAAATCAATATGAGTTGGCCAAGGTAGATGAGCGCCTGGAGGTTGTAGTTGCAGAATTGCTTGGCTGGATATGGTCTCGAGATCATCTGGTGGTTACAGCCAAGAATATGAAGGATTACGATGACAAGTTCTTTTCATTTAGGCCTGAAATTTTAGAGAGGAGTATGCGTCAGTTTAATTGTGATGAACGCTCTGTCGAGTACGTGCTTTCTCGGCTGTACCTTGATAGCCAGTTTCCATACTTGATTTCTGATGTTGTTAGGGCCAAATATCGGGCCCTGCAAGTTGCTCTAATGGGGAATCAATCTGGTGTGTTTGATATTTTTAATCGTGCAGTAGATTCGACTTCGGAATTTGTTGGGCAGATAAAGTCAATGCTCGATTTTCAAGGCATGAAAGTATCGGAGTTGGCTCGAGAATTAGAAGCTAAGCTTCAATGCTCGCAAGGGTATATTAATACCATTGGCACAGTATTGGTTGAGGATGAAGAGTGACTAATTTTAGGCAGAAGCCGTTGGGTATATGGCAAGAGGCTAAAGTTAGCCAGAAACAGAAAAGGATCAACGATATTTTACTTCAGATGAAGAAGTATCGTTATAAGCCCGGGCGTGTTACGGAGCTAGCTAGGGTTGTCGCGGATAGGCTTAATGAGTCTACTGCTGTTGGAGAATCGGCGGCCGCTGAGAAAATTTGTAGCTCAAGCTTGTTGAGAACTCGGGGGCCATATAGGAGGTATTTGGACGCATTTATGTTTGAGTATGGCGGCGCAACTGTAAAGGGTGGTTGCTCATACGGTGATGCGGTAGAAAAGCGTTACATTGCGTCTCTTGAGTTGCAGTTGGAGAACTCAAAGTTGCTGCAAGGTAGACTCCAAGAAGAAGTTTCCAGGTTGAAATCTAGGCAAACTCCTAATAATGAATATAGTCGAGATCAACTTGCCAGCGAGGCTGCGGTTAAGGTTGCGCAAATGGGGAAGGCTTGCACTGTTATTTTTGATCTTTTGCTGAGTACGGGTTATGTCAAGTATGATGAGTCTACAGGTGACTTGTTAGCAGTGGGGCGCTCGAGGAAAGTGGTTGTTTGTGCTAGGGATATTGCAGCTTACTTGAATTGGAGGTTTAAGCTGAGTGGTAAGTCTATTGAGTAAATGCGGTGCGGTAATATTGTGATTTTTAGTGTGAGGGATGACGTGAAAACTGGGTGCTTTCGTGACTTTTTGTGGGTTGCTATAGTTTGGCTTGATGTATTTTATGTCGTTTTTTGTTTAAAGTCTTGCGGGTTGTCTTTGATATTCAAGTATTTGTTTTTGCTTCCTGGTGTCATGCTTGCGTATGTTTGAATTGATTAACTGTATTTAAATAAAGGTAGTGTCATGGGTAAGTTATTCCTTTTAACTACGGGAATCACTAGGAGATACCTAAGCCGCTTCATTCTACTCACATGACTACATCTCACCAGCACTGGAGTCCAGGCTGCTGATTCGCGAGATACCACTGCGAACGGCTCGTTTTCCATCACTCTGATGAAGCCCCATGTAGGCCTATTGAGGGGTTCCCCGTGCATTGGCAGAACTTGTGAACATTTTCCGCTAGCTTTATGCAGTAGCTGCACAAAGCAGCCACTCGGTTTTACGGGGGTTCCAGCCAACGACGATGGATTTTTGGCCCGATAATGGTTCAATTCCTGCCTGGGACGCCATTTCCCCCTCTGTTTGCCTACCTCTCCAAAGCCCTGAGGCTTGCCCCCGATCAGGCCGTCATGGCCGGTAAAAATATACGCCGTTGGATCTCTTCCGGTCTCCCAGCGCCAGGCTTATGCTTGCCACTGACAGACATGATCTTGCCGCCTGCGGCAAACACATAATGTCGGCAGCCCCTTGATGGGCACGCAGTTGCTGGGCATCAGGGAGAGCGCATGAATCAGGAAACCAGGCCGGCGCCCGCCGGCTTCAGCGAGCAGCAGTTGCACACCTTGTTCGAGTTGGTCAGCGATGGCATCTGGGACTGGAACGCCAACACCGGCTACGTTTATCGCAACCCCGGTTGGTACGCCATGCTGGGCTATGCCAACCATTCCAAGGCCAACTCGGTATTCACCTGGGAAAGTGTGATCCATCCCGAAGACTACCCCCGGGTGATGGCGCATTTCGAGGCTTACATCGAGCACCGCACCGAGCGTTACCTTATCGAGTACCGTTGCCGCTGCCAGGATGGCAGTTACCTGTGGATCGAGGACACTGGCTATATCATCGACCGCAACGCCGATGGCTCGGTGGCACGCATGCTCGGTGCGCACCGCAACATTGACGCTGGCAAGCGCCTGGTTGCGCAGCTGCAACAGAAGAACCAATCACTGGAGAGCCTGGTTGCCGAACGCACCCGCGAACTGTCCTGGGTCAACCAGCAGTTGCAGCGCCAGCTGGATGAAAACCGCGAGCTGGCCGAACGCGATGCCCTGACCCGCGTCGCCAGTCGCTACCGGCTGGGAAAGGAGCTGCAACTGGAGTGTCAGCGCGCTCAGCGCTTTCGCCAGCCGTTGTCGCTGATTGCCATGGACATGGATGATTTCAAGCCGATCAATGACCGCTATGGCCACGCGCAGGGTGACAGGGCATTGGTGCAGGTGGCGGAAAACCTGCGCAGCTGCCTGCGTGATTTTGACCTGTTGGCGCGTTGGGGGGGTGACGAGTTCATCATCGTGCTGCCGCAGACCGCCCTGAGCGAGGCGTTGGACGTAGCAACGCGCCTGCGCCAGGCCGTACAGCGGCTGGAGCCGGTGGGCGACTGCCAGCTGACCATGAGCTACGGCGTGGTACAGCGGCGCGGCGGGGAAGACCAGGTCGAGCTGCTGGCGCGGGCGGACCAGGCGCTGTACCGGGCCAAGGGCAATGGCAAGAACGTCATAGCCGAGTAGCCTGTGCCGGCCCCGTGAGTAAAAAAAAGACCCGCGGCGCCTCACGGCGCAGCGGGCCAAATCGGCCTTGGCCGCTTCAGTGTCATATATGCAGGGCGTGCCCCAAGGCGCGCAGTGCCGCTTCCTGTACCGCCTCACCCAGTGTCGGGTGGGCATGGATGGTACCGGCCACATCCTCCAGGCATGCGCCCATCTCCAGCGACTGGGCAAACGCCGTGGACAGCTCGGAAACGGCCACGCCAACCGCCTGCCAACCCACGATCAGATGGTTGTCACGGCGCGCCACCACGCGCACGAAACCGCTTTTCGACTCCAGGCTCATGGCCCGGCCATTGGCAGCAAACGGGAACTGCGCGACGATGCAGTCCAGGCCCTGCTGGCTGGCCTGCTCCGGGGTCTTGCCGACTACCACCACTTCCGGGTCGGTGAAGCACACGGCGGCAATGGCTGCCGGCTCGAAACGGCGGGTTTTGCCGGCGATGATCTCGGCCACCATCTCGCCTTGGGCCATGGCCCGGTGCGCCAGCATCGGCTCCCCCCCCCCCNNGCACCGGCCCGCCAGCCACGTCACCGATGGCCCAGACATTGTGCATGCTGGTCTGGCAGCGCTCGTCGATGGCGATGCCGGCGCCGTTCATCTCCAGGTCCAGGCATTCCAGGTTGAAGCCGCGGGTGCGTGGTCGGCGGCCGACCGCCACCAGTACCTGGTCAGCCTCCAGGCGCAACTGCCCACCCTGGCCATCATTGGCCAGCAGGCAGCCATCTCGGTAACCCTCGACGGTATGGCCCAGGTGCAGGGCGATGCCCAGCTTTTTCAGCGACTCGGCCACCGGTGCGGTCAGTTCAGTGTCGTAAGTCGGCAGAATGCGCTCGCGCGCTTCCACCACGCTGACCCGCGCGCCCAGTTTGCGATAGGCGATACCCAGCTCCAGGCCGATGTAACCACCGCCCACCACCACCAGGTGTTGGGGCAGGGCTTTGGGTGCCAGCGCTTCGGTGGAGGAAATGACCGCGCCACCCAGCGGCAGCATCGGCAGTTCAACGCTGCTGGAGCCGGTGGCCAGTAGCAGGTGTTCGCACTGGATACGTTGGCCATCGACCTCGACCTGCTTGCCGTCGAGCAGCTTGGCCCAGCCATGCACAACCTTGACTCCGTGTTTTTTCAGCAAGGCGGCGACCCCGGTTGTCAGGCGGTCGACGATCCCGTCCTTCCAGGCCACGCTCTGGCCGATGTCCAGGCGCGGCGAAGCCACGCTGATGCCCAGCGGTGAGGCTTCGGTGTAGCGGGTTGCCTGGTGGAACTGCTCGGCCACGTGGATCAGTGCCTTGGACGGGATGCAGCCGATGTTCAGGCAAGTGCCGCCCAGCGCCTGGCCCTCGACCAGCACCGTGGGTATGCCCAGTTGCCCGGCGCGGATGGCCGCGACATAGCCGCCAGGGCCGCCGCCGATGATCAGCAAGGTGGTTTGTAGGGTTTGTTGCATGATCACTCCACGAACAGGCAGGCAGGTTGTTCGAGCAGGCCACGCACGGCCTGGATGAACAGGGCGGCGTCCATGCCATCGACCACCCGGTGGTCGAACGAGCTGGACAGGTTCATCATCTTGCGCACGACGATCTGGCCGTCGATCACCACCGGCCGCTCGACCATGCGGTTGACGCCGACGATCGCCACCTCCGGCGTGTTCACCACGGGCGTGCTGACGATACCGCCCAGCGCTCCGAGGCTGGTCAGGGTGATGGTCGAACCGGACAGTTCTTCGCGGTTGGCCTTGTTGTTGCGCGCGGCATGGGCCAGGCGCGTGATCTCGCTGGCGTTGGCCCACAGGCTGCCTGCTTCGGCGTGGCGCAGCACCGGCACCATCAGCCCGTTGTCCCCTTGCGTGGCGATGCCGACATGCACCGCACCATGGCGGGTGATGACCTGCGCTTCGTCGTCGTAGGTCGCGTTGATCTGCGGGAAATCACGCAGCGCCACCACCAGCGCACGCACCAAGAACGGCAGCAGGGTGAGTTTGCCGCGGCTGTCGCCGTGCTTGCTGTTGAGTTGCTGGCGCAGGGCTTCGAGGGCCGTGACGTCGATTTCTTCCACGTAGCTGAAGTGCGCGACCCGGCGCTTGGCGTCCTGCATGCGCTGGGCAATTTTGCGGCGCAGGCCGATCACCGGCACCTGCTGGCTGTCGGTGCGCTTGGCATAGCCATTCGGCGCCTGCCCAGTGCTGCTTTGCGGCTTGCTCATGAAGGCGTCGAGGTCTTCGTGCAGAATGCGCCCGGCCGGGCCGCTGCCATGCACGTAGCGCAGTTCGATACCCGCATCCAGGGCGCGCTTGCGCACGGCGGGCGAAGCCAGCGGCTTGTCGCCCGGCTGACGCGGCACGATGGGCGGGGTTTCGTGGTTGGCCGGTGCCTGGCAGGCGACCGGTTTCACGGGTTCCTGCGGCGCTGCCGGCGCAGCTGCAGTTTCCACCTGTACGGCCTGCGGCACATCCACATGGTTACCGCTGCCTTCCACCTCGATGCGGATCAGCTCGCTGCCGACCGCCATCACTTCCCCGGGTTGGCCGCCCAAGGCCAATACTTTGCCACTGACCGGCGAAGGGATTTCCACAGTTGCCTTGTCGGTCATGACATCGGCCACCACCTGGTCTTCGGCGATGGTGTCGCCGACCTTGACGAACCATTCCACCAACTCTACCTGCGCAATGCCTTCGCCAATGTCCGGCATCTTGATGACGTGCGTGCCCATTCAGACCTCCATGACCTTTTTCAATGCCGCGCCTACCCGCGAAGGCCCAGGGAAGTAAGCCCATTCCTGTGCGTGAGGGTAGGGGGTGTCCCAGCCGGTGACACGCTCGATTGGCGCCTCCAGGTGGTGGAAGCAGTGCTCCTGCACCAGCGACACCAGTTCGGCACCAAAGCCACAGGTGCGGGTGGCCTCGTGCACTACCACGCAGCGGCCGGTTTTTTTCACCGATGTGACAATGGCCTCGAGGTCCAGCGGCCAGAGGCTGCGCAGGTCGATCACTTCGGCATCGACGCCGCTCTCTTCAGCTGCCACCTGGGCGACGTACACGGTGGTGCCGTACGTCAACACGGTCACGTCATTGCCTGGCCGGGCAATGGCGGCCTTGTCCAGCGGTACGCTGTAGTAGCCGTCGGGCACGGCACTGTGCGGGTGTTTCGACCAGGGTGTCACGGGGCGGTCGTGGTGGCCGTCGAACGGGCCGTTGTACAGGCGCTTGGGCTCCAGGAAAATCACCGGGTCGTCGCATTCGATCGAGGCGATCAGCAGGCCCTTGGCGTCGTATGGGTTCGATGGCATGACGGTACGCAGGCCGCACACCTGGGTGAACATGGCTTCCGGGCTCTGGCTGTGGGTCTGGCCACCGTAAATGCCGCCGCCGCAGGGCATGCGCAGGGTCAGCGGGGCGATGAATTCACCGGCCGAGCGGTAACGCAGGCGGGCCATTTCGGAAACGATCTGGTCAGAGGCAGGGTAGAAGTAGTCGGCAAACTGGATTTCCACCACCGGGCGCAAACCGTAGGCGCCCATGCCTACCGCGGTGCCGACGATACCACTCTCGGAGATCGGCGCGTCGAATACGCGCGACTTGCCGTACTTGGCCTGCAGGCCCTCGGTGCAGCGGAACACGCCGCCAAAGTAGCCGACGTCCTGGCCGTACACCACTACATTGTCGTCGCGTTCAAGCATGACATCCATGGCCGAGCGCAGGGCCTGGATCATGGTCATGGTGGTGGTGGCCATGGCGGTTTCCGGGTTGATGCTGTTGTTGTGGTCGTTCATGTCAAACCCCCAGTTCCTGGCGTTGGCGGCGCAGGTGGTCGGGCATTTCCTTGTACACGTCTTCGAACATCGAGGCAGCGCTCGGGATGTGACCGTTGGCCAGGGTGCCGTATTGCTCGGCCTCTTTCTGCGCGGCGATCACCGCCGCTTCGAATTCGGCGGTGGTGGCCTGGTGTTCTTCTTCGGACCAGTGGCCGATCTTGATCAGGTGCTGCTTAAGCCGGGCGATCGGGTCACCCAGCGGGAAGTGGCTCCAGTCATCGGCGGGGCGGTACTTGGACGGGTCGTCAGAGGTCGAGTGCGGGCCGGCGCGGTAGGTGACCCACTCGATCAGGCTGGGGCCCATGCCACGGCGCGCGCGTTCGGCGGCCCAGCGCGAGGCGGCGTACACCGCGACGAAGTCGTTGCCGTCGACCCTCAGCGAGGCGATGCCGCAGCCCACGCCACGGCCGGCGAAGGTGGTCGATTCGCCACCGGCAATGGCCTGGAAGGTCGAGATGGCCCACTGGTTGTTGACCACGTTGAGAATGACCGGCGCCCGGTACACGTGAGCGAAGGTCAGGGCGGTGTGGAAGTCCGACTCGGCGGTGGCGCCGTCGCCGATCCACGCCGAGGCGATCTTGGTATCGCCCTTGATCGCCGAGGCCATCGCCCAGCCGACGGCTTGCACGAACTGGGTGGCCAGGTTGCCGCTGATGGTGAAGAAGCCGGCCTCGCGTACCGAGTACATGATCGGCAGCTGGCGGCCCTTGAGCGGATCGCGCTCGTTGGACAGCAACTGGCAGATCATGTCCACCAGTGACACGTCGCGGGCCATCAGGATGCTTTGCTGGCGGTAGGTGGGGAAGCACATGTCGGTGCGGTTCAATGCCAGTGCCTGGCCGCTGCCGATGGCTTCCTCGCCCAGGCTCTGCATGTAGAAAGACATCTTCTTCTGGCGCTGGGCAACCACCATGCGGCTGTCGAACACGCGGGTCTTGAGCATGGCGCGCATGCCCTGGCGCAGGACCTGCGGGTCGATGTCTGCAGCCCACGGGCCCTGAGCGTTACCTTGCTCGTCAAGGACGCGGACCAGGCTGTAGGAAAGGTCGGCGGTGTCGGCAGCATCGACATCCACAGGAGGCTTGCGGGCTTGACCTGCGTCGTTCAGGCGCAGGTAGGAAAAATCGGTCTGGCAGCCTGGCCGGCCGGTGGGCTCGGGCACATGCAAACGCAGGGGGGCGTACTCGTTCATGCTTTTTACGCTCGCTCGGGTATTTGTTTTTGTGAGCTTTGAAGCGGCCGCCGCTGAGTGCCGGCTTGTGACTGGCAGGTCAGCGTCACCTACATCTTAGTGGCCCGGCAGGAGAATTTTTCTCTCAAGTTGATTGCCTTTGCTGTGCGCGACAGATAAACATTCCGTATAACCAAAAAAAACCGGTGATTTTGTCTCATGCGCAAACTCGATCGTACCGATATCGGCATTCTCAACAGCCTGCAGGAGAACGCCCGCATCACCAATGCCGAGCTGGCACGCTCGGTGAACCTGTCGCCCACGCCCTGTTTCAACCGGGTGCGGGCCATGGAAGAGCTTGGCGTGATTCGGCAGCAGGTGACGTTGTTGTCGCCCGAAGTGCTGGGGCTGGATGTGAACGTGTTCATTCATGTCAGCCTGGAGAAACAGGTGGAGCAGTCGCTGCATCGCTTCGAGGAAGAAATCGCCGAGCGGCCCGAGGTGATGGAGTGCTACCTGATGACCGGTGACCCGGACTACCTGCTGCGGGTACTGCTGCCAAGCATCCAGGCGCTGGAGCGGTTTCTCGATTACCTGACCCGGTTGCCGGGGGTGGCCAATATTCGCTCGAGTTTTGCCCTGAAGCAGGTGCGCTATAAAACCGCCCTGCCGCTGCCAGCCAATGGCATGACCTTGCGCGAGTGAGCCATGCAGCGCCGTTGGCGTGGGAACTGTTGAACTGCGAATTCATCGAAGGCTAGGTCGCCAGCAGCCGTGCCAAACAGCGCGTGCTGGCAGTACCAGCCTGATCGCGACACCACCTGCACCGGACACGCCGCCATGGCGGCAAATCGCTCAAGGGGGCCTGCGCCGAGCGGGTTTTGCCCTTATGCTGCTAGCAGCCCGCCACCTGACCAGGGAGCTCCTCGGTACCTATGCGAAATGTATGGAAGCCGTTTCAGTCGTTGTATTTCGCCGCGCTGATGATGTTGATCGGCTCGGGTCTGCTCAGTACCTACCTCGCCCTGCGCCTGGCTGCCGACCACGTCGACAGCTTGTGGGTAGGTGCCTTGATGGCGGCCAACTACTTTGGCCTGGCAGTGGGCGGCAAGGTCGGCCACCGGCTGATCGGTCGGGTCGGGCACATACGCGCTTACGCCACCTGCGCCGGCATCGTTGGCGCGGCGGTGCTCGGCCATGGCCTGACCGACTGGCTGCCGGCGTGGGTCGGCCTGCGCATGATTGTTGGCTTGGGCATGATGTGCCAGTACATGGTCATCGAGAGTTGGCTCAACGAGCAGGCGGATGTGAAGCACCGCGGCGCGGTGTTCAGCGGGTACATGATTGCCTCGTACCTGGGCCTGGTGCTCGGCCAGCTGATTTTGGTGGTGCACCCGGCGCTTGGCCCGGAACTGCTGATGCTGGTGGCTATGTGCTTTGCGCTGTGCCTGGTGCCGGTGGCCATGACCCGGCGTATTCACCCGGCACCCTTGCGCCCGGCCCCGATGGAGCCGAAATTCTTCATCAAGCGCGTGCCGCAGTCGCTCAGCACCGTGCTCGGCTCGGGGCTGATCGTGGGTTCGTTCTACGGCCTGGCGCCGTTGTATGCCTCCAGCCAGGGCATGAGTACGGAGCAGATCGGTTTGTTCATGGGTAGCTGCATCTTTGCCGGCCTGCTGGTGCAGTGGCCGCTGGGCTGGTTGTCCGACCGTTACGACCGGGCGGTACTGATCCGCAGCGTGGCGGTGGGCCTGGCACTGTCGGCAGCGCCGTTGGCGGTACTGCCCAGCGTGCCGCTGGAGTTGCTGTTCGGCATCGGCTTCGTGATTTCGCTGTTGCAGTTCTGCCTGTATCCGCTGGCGGTGGCGTTTTCCAACGACCACGTGGAAAGTGAGCGGCGGGTGTCGTTGACCGCGATGCTGCTGGTGACTTACGGCGTTGGCGCCTGTATCGGGCCATTGGCGGCTGGCGTGCTGATGAAGGTGCTGGGCGCGCAGATGCTGTATGCCTTCTTCGTGTTCTTTGCGCTGGTGCTGGTGTGGCGCATCCGGCCGAAGGCGGTTACCGGCTTGCACCAGGTGCAGGACGCACCGCTTGGTCACGTGGCGATGCCGGCGGCCGGTTCGCCATTGTCGGCGGCCCTGGACCCGCGCGTGGATGAGCAGACCGTGCAGGATGTAATGCAGGCACCGGTGGCGGCAGAGGATACCGAGGCGGAAGAGAAGGGGGCCGAGCAACAGGCGCCCGAGGCTGAAGACGCGAGCAAGTCAGTGTAAGCCTGTGCTGGCCTCTTCGCGGGCTCGCCCGCTCCCACAGGGTCACTGCCAGCCTCGAGGGCAGTGCAATACCTGTGGGAGCGGGCAAGCCCGCGAAGGGGCCAGCACAGGAGAAACACAAACGAAAACGCCACCTCGAAAGGTGGCGTTTCTGCTTTAACCAGCCGACGGTCAATAGTCGTCTTTGTCGAACCGCCGCGCCTCACGCTGCAGCTGGTACACGAAACTCTCGACCTTGCGCTGTGCCGGGCCGCTGAGGTTGTGGAAGCGTACGCCGGCAAAGGTGGTGTTGATGCGCTCTTCGTAATGCAGGTGGCGCAGCTCGACCATGGTGTCGACCAGGCCCAGCGGGTTACCCGCCTTGAAGCGCTCATACACCTGGCCCAGTTGCAGGCGGCTTTCGACATCGCCCTCGAAGCGCAGTTTGCAGCCGGTGGCGGAGATGTCCAGCAGCTTGCCCCGCAGGGCACCGTTGCCTTTGAGGTGGGTACCGTCAAGGATCACGTCGACCAGTTGCGACAGCTTAAGCGCGGCGCGGAAGGCATTGCGGCGCTGGTGGTAGGTCATCTCGACTGGCAAGGGGCCGCTGTAGCAGCGGTGGCCGTTGACTTCGCTGATCTTCAGGGCGTGGTTGCATTCCCAGGCAATACGCACGCCGTCGTGGAAGCCTTCGACACGGAAGTGTTCACCGCTCTCGATGAACTTCTCGCCGTCACGGGGGATCATTTCATCCAGCGCCAGGGTGTTGCTTTCACGGTCCACGTGCGTCACGTAGCTCTGGAAGCGGTGGCTGCGGTCATGGAAGGTGATGATCAGCGGGTCGTGGCTTTCTTGCAGTTGCCGCAAGTTGGCCGCAATCTCCAAAGGGGTGCTCAGCACCTTTGGCGGTTGCGGGGCATCTGATTCATTGAACACGGCTTATCGTTCTCCAGGCAAAAGCGACTCACGCAAGTAACGGCATTTTGCCAGTATGTTCCGTGCCTTGATAGAAAAATCAGACTTGGCTGAGGGCGCGTGGCTTGCTCAGCAGCGATGTGCCGCCACGGCTGTCGTACAGCGACGGCGAGTCACCGCCGTGAAGGATGCGGATCTGGTTGCTGGTGACGTGCTGCTGCACCTGGATGATACGGCCATTGGTCTGGTTGACCTGTTGGCACTCATCCATCAGTTGCGCCAGCATATCCAGCCGCTGCAACAGCACATCACCGTGCGGCGACTGCGCGGCCATGGCCTGCACGCCGCTGCGGTCGGCACTCAGCCCCAGGCTGGCAAGCAACTGGCTGCGGCGCTGGCCATGCTGTTCGAGCAAGATGATCAGCGACTGCTTGCGCGCCAGGATCTGCTCCAGCAGCGGCATGTCGCGGCCGTGCAGGGCGATCGCTTCCTTGTGCAGAAGGTCTAGCAGTTCCTGCATCGGGGCAATGTCATCTTCGATCAGTTGCAGCAAAGTGGTGTCGTGCATGGCTAACTCTTGGCTTTTCTAGCGTCCGTGAAGTCAGCGCGCCGCTCGGTCAGCGCTGGGCTTCGAAATCAAGCAGTTTGCTGGCGACCCGGCCGGCATCGACCTGGTAGCTGCCGTCGGCGATAGCCTGTTTCAACTGAGCCACACGGGCGCTGTTGACCACCGGTTCGTCGCGCAGCTTGTCGCTGATCTTCTGCAACTGCTGGGCCTCTTGGCTGAGGTGTACCGCTTCTCCGCTGGCGCCGGTGTCTTTCACCGCTTCCTGGCTGGCTGCCGGTTTTTCGGCGCTGCCGGTGGCGCTGTTACCGCGCACGCCGCCCGTGACGGACGGAGAGTTATTCAAACGACTGAAGTCGATGACCATGATCAGAAACCTCTGGGTATTTGGACGCTTGCCTTGTTTTCGGCCAACCCGATAGAAACTTTAGGCACAAATGCGTTGCCGCCTGTCAGCAAGCTCGCCACCCGTTTTCTGACACAGTTTAGGAAATGCGGTTCCGCACCGCCAGCGCCTTCTGGCGATTGGTCTACATGCTGACCTCGACCTGGCCAGGGCCGGTGACCCTGGCCTTGACCACCCGTTTCGAATTGAGGTTGCGTACCCTTATCTGCTCGCTGAGGCCGCCCTTGCTCAGGGCTTCGCCTGGCATGCGCACGCTCAGGCTACCGCTGCGCGCCACGATGACCACCTGATCACCCTTGCGCACCACCTCGGCCTGCTCCAGGTGCTGCGGGGTGAGCACCTGGTCGATCACCGTGGGGCGCAGCATCTTCATGCCCACGGCTTGGTCCAGTTCGCTGAGGAAGCCCTGGCCCAGGGTGCCGACATCCCGTTCGCGCAGGGCCACGTCGCCTTCACCAACGACGTTGTCACGCTTGAGCGGGCGGGTTACCACCACCACGTCGCGGAACAGCCGCACCGTGGCGGGAACGAATACCGTCCACGGCGCGGCGCCATTGCAGCGCACCCGCACGGTCACCCGGCCCAGTGGCTGCGCGGGGCTTTCCAGCGAGGCGTCCAGTTGCTGGCTGCACAACGGCATGCGCAGGCGCGGGTCCAGCGAGCTGACCTCGATTTCATAGCGGCCGGCGGTCTGGGTACTGGTCAGATAATCTTCGACGGTAAATTCAAGAAACCCTTGGGTGACACCGATAAGCTGTTCAGGCAAGGTGAACGCGTCCGCTAGCGTGCGAACGCCGGGCATCAGCAGGCACAGCGTGGCCAGCGAGCCAGTCAGCAGGCGCGTCAATCGTCGGAAAAATGTCGTTTTCGTGTACATGACGCTCAAAAAAGCAAAGCCCGTGCCGACTCACTGTTCGAGTTGCAACGTAAGGCTGAAATGTTAAGGAGTCTGGCATGGCGGGTGTGATGGATTCGGTCAACCAGCGCACGCAGCTGGTGGGGCAGAATCGCCTGGAGTTGCTGCTGTTCCGCCTCAATGGCGAACAGCTTTACGGCATCAACGTATTCAAGGTCAGGGAAGTGCTGCAATGCCCTGCGCTGACCCTGCTGCCCAAGGCGCACCCGGTGGTGCGCGGGGTGGCCAACATTCGTGGGGCGACCATCCCGATCCTCGACTTGTCGATGGCGACCGGGCTGCGACCGCTGCAGGAAGACACGCGCAAGAGTTTCGTGATCATCACCGAGTACAACACCAAGACCCAGGGCTTTCTGGTGCATTCGGTCGAACGCATCGTCAACATGAACTGGGAAGAGATCCACCCACCACCCAAGGGTACCGGCCGGGACCACTACCTGACCGCCGTCACCCGGGTGGATAACCGCATGGTCGAGATCATCGACGTGGAGAAAGTGCTGGCCGAGGTGGCACCTTCTTCCGAATCGGTATCGGCCGGGGTGGTCGATGCCGAGGTACAGGACAAGGCCGTGCTGCTGCGGGTGCTGACCGTCGACGATTCGTCGGTGGCACGCAAGCAGGTCAGCCGCTGCCTGCAGACCGTCGGGGTGGAAGTGGTGGCGCTCAATGACGGCCGTCAGGCCTTGAACTACCTGCGCCAGCTGGTAGAGGAGGGCAAGAAGCCGGAAGAGGAGTTCCTGATGATGATCTCCGACATTGAAATGCCGGAAATGGACGGCTATACGCTTACCGCGGAAATTCGCAGTGACCCGCGCATGCAAAAACTGCACATCTGCCTGCATACTTCGCTTTCCGGGGTGTTCAACCAGGCGATGGTCAAGAAGGTCGGCGCTGATGACTTCCTGGCCAAGTTCAAGCCGGACGACCTGGCCCAGCGGGTGGTCGACCGGATCAAGGCAGCGCATTGAAGCAGCCGGGGCAAGCCCTGGCACCAGTGATTGAAAAGAGGCGGCAGTAGTGTCTACGGGTAATTTGGATTTCGAACAGTTCCGGGTCTTCCTGGAGAAAGCCTGTGGCATCCTGCTGGGGGAAAATAAGCAGTACCTGGTTTCCAGCCGTCTCAACAAGCTGATGGAGCAACAGGGCATCAAGAGCCTGGGTGAGCTGGTGCAGCGCATCCAGACCCAGCCGCGCGGCGGCCTGCGCGAGCAGGTGGTCGATGCCATGACCACCAACGAGACCTTGTGGTTTCGCGACACCTATCCGTTCGAAGTGCTGAAGAACAAGGTTATCCCCGAGTTCATTCGCAACAACCCTGGGCAGCGGCTGCGCATGTGGTCCGCCGCCTGCTCGTCGGGCCAGGAGCCGTATTCCATCTCGATGGCCATTGACGAGTTCGAGCGCAGCAACCTCGGCCAGCTGAAGATGGGTGCGCAAATCGTGGCTACCGACCTCTCCGGTACCATGCTGACCAACTGCAAGACCGGTGAGTACGACAGCCTGGCGATTGCCCGCGGTTTGTCCCAGGAGCGCCTGCAGCGTTATTTCGACCCCAAGGGGCCTGGGCGCTGGGCGGTCAAGCCGGCGATCCGCAGCCGCGTCGAGTTTCGTGCCTTCAACCTGCTCGACAGCTATGCCAGCCTGGGCAAGTTCGACATCGTGTTCTGCCGCAACGTGTTGATCTACTTCTCGGCGCAGGTGAAGCGCGACATCCTGCTGCGTATTCACAGCACGCTGAAGCCGGGTGGCTACTTGTTCCTCGGCGCCTCGGAGGCGTTGAACGGGTTGCCGGACCATTACCAGATGGTGCAATGCAGCCCGGGGATTATCTACCAGGCCAAGTAAGCAGAAGGCCGGCGACGAAAGTTGCCGGCCTTTTTGTTTGCCTGTACCGCCTTCAGGCTTGCATGGCCCCTGTGGGAGCGGGCATGCCCGCGAAGAGGCCGGCTCAGGAAAACCCTGACGTCAAATTTTTGTTTTGCCGCTTTTGCCAACCGGCAATTGCCGCTTTCACTGCCAAAGGCGGAAGGCCTTTGCCGCTTTTCTGGCATCACGCTGACAGCATGCCGCGCGCATACCCTATATTTTCGGGGGGCAGGGGGGGTTGGCACAGCCCTTGCTATAGCTTGCTCAACAAAACTCCGGTCAACCTCTGAAGGTTTCCCCGATATGAGCATCAGTTTCGACAAGGCGCTTGGCATTCACGAAAAGGCCCTGGGCTTCCGCGCCCAGCGCGCCGAAGTGTTGGCCAACAACATTGCCAACGCCGACACGCCCAACTACAAGGCGCGTGACATGGACTTCTCTTCGGTGCTCGCCGCCGAAACCAGCAAGCAGCAAAGTGGCCGCTTTGCCATGGAGCGGACCAACAGCCGGCACATCGAAGCCGAAGGCCTGGCCGTCGCTGCTGACGACACGCTCAAATACCGCACGCCGCTGCAGCCTTCGATCGACCAGAACACCGTCGACGCGCAGATCGAGCAGTCGAACTACACCGAAAACGCCATTGGCTTCCAGGCCAGCTTCACCTTGCTCAACAGTAAATTCAAAGGGCTGGTTTCAGCCCTGCGGGGAGAATGACCATGTCCCTTTCCAGTGTCTTCAATATTGCCGGTAGCGGCATGAGCGCGCAGAACACGCGCCTGAACACCGTCGCTTCCAACATCGCCAACGCCGAGACAGTCTCGTCGAGCATCGACCAGACCTACCGCGCTCGCCATCCGGTGTTCGCCACGACCTTCCAGGATGCACAGGCTGGCGGCAGCCAGTCGCTGTTCGAGGACCAGGGTGAAGCCGGGCAGGGCGTGCAGGTAAAGGGCATCGTCGAAGACCAGAGCAACCTTGAAGCCCGCTACGAGCCGAACCACCCGGCGGCGAACAAGGACGGCTATGTCTACTACCCGAACGTCAACGTGGTCGAGGAGATGGCTGACATGATCTCGGCCAGCCGCGCGTTCCAGACCAACGCCGAGCTGATGAACACGGCCAAGAGCATGATGCAGAAAGTGCTGACCCTGGGGCAGTGATAGGAAGCCGACATGACCACCACCAATTCCACGACAGACGCTGGCAGCGCGTACCTCACCTCGCTGCAGAAGCAGACGTCGAAAACCGACAGCTCAACCGGTGCTGCCGGCAGTGCACTGGGCAAGGATGCGTTTCTGCAGTTGCTGGTAACCCAGATGCAGAACCAGAACCCGCTCGACCCGCAGGAAAACGGCGAGTTCGTCGCCCAGTTGGCGCAGTTCAGCAGCCTGGAAAGCATGCAGTCGCTCAATGATGCAGTGACCTACATCGCCGCTGGGCTGCAGTCTTCCCAAGCCCTGCAGGCTTCTTCCCTGGTGGGGCGCAATGTGGTCGTGCAGACCGACAAAGCCGTTGTCGACACCAGCAAGGACCTGCGAGGTTCGGTCAACCTGACCTCGTCCAGTACTTCGACTTCGGTGGGCATCTACGACAAGGACGACAAGCTGGTGCGCACCATCGACCTGGGTACCCAGAAAGCCGGCAGTATCGACTTTACCTGGGACGGCCTGGACGATGACGGTGAAGTCGCGGCTGCCGGGACCTATACCTTCAAGGCCACGGCCTCGATCGATGGCCAGGCCACCAGCATGACCACCAACCTGCCAGCGTCGGTGACCAGCGTGACCATGGGTACCAACGGTTCGGAAATGATGCTCAACCTGGCCGGGCTGGGCAGTGTTGCGCTTTCCAAAATTCAAAGCATCGGCATCTAGGGCCTGAGCAAAACGACAGGAGTTACACATGTCTTTCAACATCGGCCTTAGCGGCCTCTATGCAGCGAACAAGGCCCTTAACGTTACCGGCAACAACATTGCCAACGTCGCCACCACCGGTTTCAAATCGTCGCGTGCCGAGTTCGCCGACCAGTACTCCAACTCCATTCGCGGTACCAGTGCCGGCAAGAGCGTGATCGGCACCGGCGTCAAGACCGCCGCGGTTTCCCAGCTGTTCACCCCGGGCAACATCAATGCCACCGGCCAGGCGCTGGACATGGCCATCGATGGCAACGGTTTCTTCGCCCTGAATGACAACGGTTCGAAGATCTACACCCGTGCCGGCGCGTTCTACAGCGACAAGGAAGGCTATGTGGTCAATGCCGGCGGGGCAAACCTGCAGGGCTATGCGGTCGGTGAGGACGGCAAGATCATCCAGGGTGTTCTGACCGACCTGCAAATTGACACGTCCAACCTGACGCCAAAGCCGACCAGCCTCATCACCGAGAAGATCAACCTCAACTCGGGTGCCACCGCCCCGTCGGTCACGCCGTTCGATCCGACCAACGCCAGTTCCTACAACTTCACCTTCAATACCCCGGTGTATGACAGCCAGGGCAACGAACACCAGATGAATCAGTACTTCATCAAGGACGACGTTACCAATACCTGGTCCATGCACACCACCATCGATGGGCGCAACCCGGCTAACCCGGCTTCTACCACGCCCTTGGTCAACGCCGTGCCGTTCAAGTCCGATGGCACGCTGGACAAGGACGCCATGGCTGCGGGTGACGTGGTCGGCGGCCTGAGCATTGGTGAAGACAAGATCTTCCAGCTCAACGACTGGATTCCGGCGCAGAAAAATGCCGCTGGCGAGTGGTCGGCCAATGGCGCCGTCGCCAACGCCGATGGCGTCAAGCTGGACATGCTCGGCGCCACCCAGTACAACGCCTCATCCGCTGAAATCGCCAAGACCCAGGACGGCTTCGCCACAGGCGAGCTGTCCGGGTTGAGTATCGACCAGAACGGCTACCTGTTCGCCAGCTTCACCAACGGCAAGGACAAGGTGATCGGCCAGGTGGCGATTGCCAATTTCGCCAACCTGCAAGGCCTGACGCCGATTGGCGGCACCAACTGGAAGGAATCCTACGCCTCGGGCGTGCCGGTGATCGGCGCCCCTGATACCGGTACTTTGGGTCAGATTACGGGTGGCGCGTTGGAAGATTCCAACGTCGACCTGACCGGCGAGCTGGTCAACCTGATCAAGGCGCAGAGCAACTACCAGGCCAACGCCAAGACCATTTCCACCGAAAGCACCATCATGCAGACCATCATCCAGATGACTTGATGATGCCTGGGGCTGCACAGCAGCCCTGCGCGACACAAGGCTGCGCCTACAGGTGATCGCGATTCCCTGGAGGCGCAGCCTTTATCGCGATGGGCCGCAAGGCGGTCCCACATTCTGAAAGGTTGACGCTCATGACAAGGCTAATGCTGATAGCCCTGCTGGCCATGACTTTGCCGCTTTCGGCCGCTCCCGCCCCGTTCTACTTATGGCAAAGCCTGGTCACCGGCCGCTACCTGTGTGTGCCCCACAACCCGGGCAAGGGCTGGGTACGCCATGCCGGCCCCTACAACAACGCAGCTTGCCGCAGCCATTGAGCCTACCTTGCCGCAGGCGGCAATTATCCGCCGACAAACTGACGGTTACTGCCCCGTGGCACGCTGCAAGCCCCGTAAACCGGCTGTTTCAGACTTGGTTCGATTATTGCTTTGAACCTGCCCAGTGACAGCGCGGCAGCGACGCGCAGAAGGAGATACTGTGGACAAGTTGCTTTATGTGGCCATGACCGGTGCCAGCCAGAACGCGCTGGCGCAGAAGGCCCACGCCAACAACCTGGCGAACGTTTCCACCAATGGTTTTCAGCGCGACCTGGAACAGGCCCGCTCGATGCCGGTGTTCGGTGACAGCTTCCCGGCGCGCGCATTCGCCATGACCGAACGGCCTGCGACCGATTTTACCCAGGGGCCCCTGGTGGAAACCGGCCGTGACCTGGACGTGGCGGTGACCGGCAACGGTTTCATCGCGGTACAGGCCCCCGACGGCAGCGAAGCCTATGTGCGCACCGGTAGCTTGAACATCGATGCCCTTGGCGTGCTGCGCGCCGGCAATGGCATGCCGGTGATCGGCAACGGTGGCCCGATCGCCGTACCGCCCGAGCAGAAGGTGGAGGTCGGCGCTGATGGCACCCTCAGTATCCGCTCCATGGGCGAAGACCCGCGGGTGATTGCCGAGGTTGACCGCATCAAGCTGGTCAACCCCGACATCAAGGGCCTGAAGAAGGGCCTGGACGGCCTGATCCACACCACGTCCGGCCAGCCGGCCGATGCCGACGTGAATGTACGGGTCGTGTCGGGCTTTCTGGAAGGCAGCAACGTCAACGCGGTCGAGGAAATGACCTCGGTGCTGGCGTTGTCACGCCAGTTCGAACTGCACGTCAAGATGATGAACACGGCCAAGGAAGGCGACGAAGCCATGGCTCGGGTTTTGCAAATCGGCTAATCACTTTTGAACGCGTGCCGTAAAACAGGCGCACGAGGAGAAATTACATGCTTCCGGCTCTTTGGGTCGCTAAAACCGGCCTGTCCGCACAGGACACCAACCTGACGGTCATTTCCAACAACCTGGCCAACGTCTCGACCACCGGCTTCAAGCGTGATCGTGCCGAGTTCGCCGACCTGCTCTACCAGGTGAAACGCCAGCCTGGCGCCCAGTCGACCCAGGACAGCGAGCTACCCTCGGGCCTGCAGGTCGGTACAGGTGTGCGCATTGTCGGTACCCAGAAAAGCTTCGTCGCCGGCAGCCTGCAAACTACCGAAAACCCGCTGGACATGGCGGTCAACGGGCGTGGCTTCTTCCAGATCCTGCAGCCGGATGGCACCGTTTCCTATACCCGTGACGGTACCTTCCACCTCAATTCCGACGGCCAGATCGTTACCGCCAACGGCTATGCCCTGGAACCCGCGATTGTTGTGCCCAACGATGCTCAGACCTTCACCGTGGGCACCGACGGCACTGTCTCGATCACCACGGCCGGCAACCCGGCTGCGCAGGTGATCGGCAACATCCAGACCGCCGACTTCATCAACCCGGCCGGCCTGCAAGCAATTGGCGACAACCTGTTCCTGGAAACCGCCGCCAGTGGCGCGCCGCAAGTCGGCACCCCGGGGCTGAACGGTTTCGGCACAACCCAGCAGCAGACCTTGGAAAACTCCAACGTCAGCACCGTGGAAGAGCTGGTGAACATGATCACCACCCAGCGCGCCTACGAGATGAACTCCAAGGTCATCTCCACCGCCGACCAGATGCTGTCGTTCGTTACCCAGCAGCTCTAAGCCGCCTTGTACTTTCGTTACACCCGTGCCCGTGAGGTAAGCGTCATGAATCGTCTGTTGTCCGTTTTCGCCCTGGGGGGGGCGGTGTTGCTGGCAGGTTGCGTCGCGCCGACGCCCAAGCCCAACGACCCGTACTATGCGCCGGTGTTGCCGCGCACCCCATTGCCGGCAGCGGCCAACAACGGTTCGATCTACCAGGCCGGTTTCGAGCAGAACCTTTACAGCGACCGCAAAGCGTTCCGGGTGGGTGACATCATCACCATCACCCTCAACGAGAAAACCTCGGCCAGCAAGAACGCCGGGTCGCAGATTGCCAAGAACAGCAAGACCAATATCGGCCTGACGTCGCTGTTCGGTGGCACACCGAACACCAACAACCCGTTTGGCGGCGGCGACCTGTCGCTGGAGGCGGGCTACAGCGGTGACCGCGCCACCAAGGGCGATAGCAAGGCGACCCAGGGCAACACCCTGACCGGCTCGATCACCGTAACGGTGGCCGAAGTACTGCCCAACGGCATCATCGCGGTGCGCGGTGAAAAGTGGCTGACCCTGAACACCGGCGAAGAGTTGGTGCGCATTGCCGGCATGGTCCGTGCCGACGACATCGCCACCGATAACACCGTACCGTCCACCCGTGTGGCCGACGCGCGCATTACCTACTCCGGTACCGGCTCGTTCGCCGATGCCAGCCAGCCTGGTTGGTTGGACCGCTTCTTCCTCAGCCCGCTTTGGCCTTTCTGAGTACGGATGACCATGTTCAACGTGAGGCAGCTGATTGCCGCAACCCTGCTCCTGTCCTGTGCCTGTGTGGCCCAGGCCGAGCGCCTGAAGGACATCGCCAGTATTTCTGGCGTGCGCTCCAACCAGTTGATTGGCTATGGCCTGGTGGTTGGCCTGAACGGTACGGGTGACCAGACCACCCAGACCCCGTTTACCCTGCAAACCTTCAACAACATGCTGTCGCAGTTCGGCATCAAGGTGCCGCCAGGCTCCGGTAACGTGCAGTTGAAAAACGTCGCTGCCGTGTCGGTGCATGCCGACTTGCCGCCGTTCGCCAAGCCGGGCCAGGTGGTCGACATTACCGTGTCCTCGATCGGTAACTCGAAGAGCCTACGCGGCGGCAGCCTGCTGATGACCCCGCTCAAGGGGATTGACGGTAACGTCTACGCCATCGCCCAGGGCAACCTGGTGGTCGGCGGCTTCGACGCCGAGGGCCGCGACGGCTCGAAGATCACCGTCAACGTTCCGTCGGCGGGTAGGATTCCAGGTGGTGCCAGCGTGGAGCGGGCCGTGCCAAGCGGCTTCAACCAGGGCAATACCCTGACCTTGAACCTGAACCGCCCCGATTTCACCACTGCCAAACGTATCGTCGACAAAGTCAACGACCTGCTGGGCCCGGGTGTGGCCCAGGCGGTGGACGGTGGCTCGGTGCGGGTCAGTGCGCCGATGGACCCAAGCCAGCGCGTGGACTACCTGTCGGTCCTGGAAAACCTGGAAATCGATCCCGGCCAGGCGGTGGCCAAAGTCATCATCAATTCGCGTACCGGTACCATCGTCATTGGCCAGAACGTGAAGGTTTCCCCAGCGGCGGTGACCCACGGCAGCCTGACCGTGACCATTACCGAAGACCCGATCGTCAGCCAGCCGGGCCCGCTCTCCAACGGCCAGACTGCCGTGGTGCCACGCTCGCGGGTCAATGCGGAGCAGGAGGCCAAGCCGATGTTCAAGTTCGGCCCAGGCACCACGCTGGATGAAATCGTCCGCGCGGTGAACCAGGTGGGCGCAGCGCCCGGTGACCTCATGGCCATTCTCGAAGCCCTGAAACAGGCCGGCGCCCTGCAAGCCGACCTGATCGTGATCTGAGGCCGCCGCCAATGAACAGCAAAAGCCTGGTTTCCGGTAGTGCCGACAGCGGCGCCTACACCGACCTCAACCGCCTCAACGCGCTCAAGCAGGGTGACCGCGACAGCGAAGCCAATGTGCGCAAGGTGGCCCAGGAGTTCGAGTCGCTATTCATCAGCGAAATGCTCAAGGCCTCGCGCAAGGCCAGCGATGTGCTGGCTGACGACAACCCGATGAACACCGAAACGGTCAAGCAGTACCGAGACATGTACGACCAGCAACTGGCCGTAAGCATGTCCCGCGAGGGGGGCGGCATCGGCTTGCAGGACGTGCTGGTGCGCCAGCTGACCAAGGGCCGCAGCGCTTCGATCAACACCAGCCCATTCCCGCGGGTGGATAACGCAGGCCCGGCCTTGTGGGGCAACAAGGTGGCAGAGCCGGCACATGCCACCCCGCCGGCCAGCGCCCGCAACGACGTGGCTGCGCTCAATTCGCGGCGCCTGGCCCTGCCCAGCAAGCTCACCGACCGCCTGCTGGCCGGTATCGTGCCCTCGGCGGCTACGGCCAACGCTGCTGCCGTGCCGGCGCGTGAAGGCCAGCAAGTGGCCAAGGCTTTCGCCGTGCCGGACTCGGGGCTGCGCATTGTCGGTCGCGCCGTGGCCCAGCCGCCACTGGCACCGAAAAAAGCCTTTGCCGACAGCGACGAATTCGTCGCCACCATGCTGCCGATGGCTGAGCAGGCAGCCAAGCGCATCGGCATCGACCCGCGCTACCTGGTGGCCCAGGCTGCACTGGAAACCGGTTGGGGCAAATCGGTCATGCGCAATAGCGACGGCAGCAGCAGCCACAACCTGTTTGGCATCAAGGCCACCGGCAACTGGCAGGGCGAGCAGGCGCGCGCGATCACCAGCGAGTTCCGCGATGGCCAGTTCGTCAAGGAAACCGCAGCGTTTCGCAGCTACGACTCGTACCAGGACAGTTTCCACGACCTGGTGACCTTGTTGCAGAGTAATTCCCGCTATCAAGGTGCACTGGATTCGGCCGATAACCCAGAGCAGTTTGCAAGAGAGCTGCAAAAGGCAGGTTATGCGACCGACCCGGGCTATGCGCGCAAGATCATCAGCATCGCCCAGCAAATGCAGTCAACCCCGCAATACGCCATGGCTGGCAGAACCACGAACTTATAAAAGGACTAAAGCATGTCGAGCCTGATTTCGATTGGCCTGAGTGGCCTGAATGCCAGCCAGGCGGCATTGTCGGTAACCAGTAACAACATCGCCAACGCCGCGACCAGTGGCTATTCGCGCCAGCAGACGCTGCAGGCTGCGGGGCCCTCGCACAACATCGGCGCGGGGTTCCTGGGGACCGGCACCACGCTGGCCGATGTGCGCCGCATCTACAGCTCCTACCTGGACAACCAACTGCAGACGGCCACCTCGCTGCAGGCGGACTCGGCCACCTTTCAGGACCAGATCACCAGTGTCGACAAACTGTTGGCCGACCGTGACACGGGTATCAGCTCGGTGCTCACGGCATTTTTCGCGGCCATGCAGACGGCCGCAGCCAAGCCAGGTGATGTCGCCTCGCGGCAGCTGTTGCTGACTCAGGCGCAAACCCTGAGCAACCGGTTCAACGCGGTGAGCACCCAGTTGTCCCAGCAGAACGCCACGATCAACTCCCAGCTCGATACCATGGCCGGGCAGGTGAACAAGCTCACCGCCAGCATTGCCGAGTACAACAAGCAGATCACGGCGGCCAGTGCCTCTGGTAACACCCCCAACAGCCTGCTGGATGCGCGCGGTGAAGCGGTACGCCAGCTCAATGAGCTGGTGGGGGTGACGGTGCAGGAGCGCGACGGCAACTACGACGTGTACCTGGGCAGTGGCCAGTCGCTGGTTACCGGCACCAAGGCCAATACCTTGTCGGTGGAGCCGGGGGTGGCCGACAAGAGCCAGGTTGGCCTGCGTATCAACTATGACTCGTTCAGCTCGGACGTGACCTCGGTGATTTCTGGTGGCGCCATCGGCGGTTTGCTGCGCTATCGCCAGGATGTGCTCACGCCGTCGATGAACGAGCTCGGCCGTGTTGCCCTGGTGGTCGCCGACAGCATCAACAGCCAGTTGGGGCAGGGCCTGGATGCCAATGGCCAGTTCGGCAGCTCGCTGTTTTCCAGCATCAACAGTGCCACCGCCATTGCCCAGCGCAGCCTCGCGTCGTCGAACAACAGTGCCGGCTCCGGCAACCTGGATGTCACCATCGCCGACAGCGGGGCACTGACCACCTACGACTACGAAGTGAAGTTCACCAGCGCCAACCAGTACAGCGTGCGCCGCTCCGACGGTACCGACATGGGCAGCTTTGACCTCAATGCCGACCCGGCGCCGGTGATCGACGGGTTCAGCCTGGCGTTGAAAGGCGGTGGCCTGGCGGCCGGCGACAGCTTCAAGGTCATCCCGACCCGTGCCGCTGCCGGTAGCATCACCACCACCCTGACCGACGCCAACAAGCTGGCTTTCGCCGGGCCGATCAGTGCCAACGCGGGCAGTGGCAACAGCGGCACCGGCACCATCACCCAGCCGACGCTGGGTGAAGCGCTGGACATTTACGGCGGTGCCGACACCGCGTTGATCCAGCAGTCGATTCGCGACTCGATGCCGGTGCGCGTGGTGTTCGACGCCGCCAGTGGCGGTTCGCAGGGCTACAAGCTGTTCGATGCCAAGGGCACCCAGATCGGCACGGGCAGTGTGGTGCCAGGGCAGGACAACAAGCTGTCCATCGCGGTGCCAATGCTGGATGGTTCGGGCAACCCGATTCTGGATGGCAGCGGCAACCCGCGTACCTTCAGTGTCGAGACCACCATCGGCGGCAGCCCTGCCGCCAACGACAGCTTTACCCTGTCGTTCAATGCCGACGGCAAGGCGGATAACCGCAATGCCACGGCGCTCCTGGAGCTGCAGACCAAGTCGACGGTCAATACCGGCTCGGGTGGCGGTACCAGCTTCACGTCTGCCTACGCCTCGCTGGTCGAGCGCGTGGGGGCCAAGGCCAACCAGGCGTCCATCGACACCACCGCCACCGAAGCGGTGCTCAAGTCCGCCAGCGAAAGCCGCAGCGCGGTGTCCGGGGTCAACCTGGATGACGAAGCGGCCAGCCTGGTCAAGTTCCAGCATTACTACACGGCGTCTTCGCAGATCATCAAGGCGGCGCAAGAAACCTTCAGCACCCTGATCAACGCTTTGTAAGGAGTAGACTATCGTGCGTATTTCCACTGCTCAGTTCTATGAGGCCAGCGCCAGTAGCTACTCCAAGAACTTCTCCAGCATGAACAAGACCAACGATCAGGTGACTTCGGGTATTCGCATCCAGACAGCGGCTGATGACCCGGTCGGTGCTGCGCGCCTGTTGCTGCTGCAACAGCAGCAGTCGTTGCTGGACCAGTACAGCGGCAACATCAATACGGTCAGCAATGCGCTGCTGCAGGAAGAGAGCGTACTCTCCACCATCAACGATGCGATGCAGCGCGCCAGCGAGTTGGCGATCCGCGCCGGTGGCGCCGGCGTCACCGACTCCGATCGCGTGGCCATCAGTACCGAGTTGAAGGAGATCGAGGCCAACATCTTCGGCCTGCTCAACTCGCGCGATGCCAATGGCGACTACATGTTCGGCGGCTCGAAAAGCACCACGCCGCCTTACGTCCGTAATTCCGATGGTACCTACAGCTATCACGGTGACCAGACCCAGCTGAGCCTGCAGGTCTCCGATACCCTGAACCTGGCCACCAACGACACCGGTTTCAGCATCTTCGACTCGGCCAGCAACAAAAGTCGCACCCAGTCGAGCTTGCTGGTGCCCGCCACCGACGACAACGTGGTCGGCGTATCGTCGGGGCTGTTGACATCGAGCACCACCTACAACAACAGCTTCACGGCGGGCCAGCCCTACAAGCTGACCTTCACCAGCGCGACCCAGTACACCATCACCGACGCCAGCGGCAGGGACATCACCTCCGAAACTGCCACCAACGGGACCTTCGACAGCAACACCGAGGGTGCCAACAAGATTGCCCTGCGTGGCGTTGAGTTCGAAATCACCGTCACCCTGGAAGAGGGCGCCGATGCCGATGCGGCCGTGGCGGGGCGTGAGTTCTCGCTGCAAGCGCGTCCGGACTCGTTCAATGCCACCCGCAACGGCAGCAACAGCTCCAGCGCCCAGATCACCGGCAGCAGCGTCACCGATGAAACCGCCTACCGCAGTACCTTCCCCAGCAATGGTGCGGTGATCAAGTTCACCGGCCCCGGCGCCTATGAGCTGTACGCCCAGCCATTGACCGCCGATAGCAAGGCGATTGCCAGCGGCACCTTCACGGCGCCTTCGCTGACGGTGGCCGGGGTGACCTACGAGATGTCCGGCTCGCCAGAGGCCGGTGACCAATTCGCGATCACCGCCAATACCCACCAGAACCAGAACGTGCTGGAAACCATCAGCCAGTTGCGTGCTGCCCTGGATACCCCGGTCACCGGCACGGGCGAAGCCAACGCACTGAAAGACGCGGCTGCCTCGGCCATCGCCAACCTGGCCAGTGCCCGCGAGCAGGTCGATATTACCCGTGGCTCGATTGGTGCCCGTGGTAACTCGCTGGAGATCCAGCGGCAGGAGAACACCAGCCTGGGCCTGGCCAACAAGACGACCCAGAACGCCATCGGCAACACCGACATGTCGCAGGCTGCCATTACCCTGACGTTGCAGCAGGCCATGCTGGAGGCCTCGCAGCTGGCCTTCTCGCGCATCTCGCAGTTGAGCCTGTTCAACAAACTCTAAGCTGGCTTTTCGATCGCTGGGGCCGCTTTGCGGCCCTTCGCGGGCTTGCCCGCTCCCACAGGGCATTCGCAGGCCTTCAAGCACACGCAAAACCTGTGGGAGCGGGCAAGCCCGCGAAGAGGCGCAAAGCGGCCCCAGCTTTTATGCTCGCGAAAACCCAGTCCCCGCACCCTCTGCAAGGCTTTCGTAGCATTTCAATGTGACCAATGAGTCAAAACGGTCATCTTCCCTGTATTCTATGCAGCAGCTGTTGCAGCATTTTGTTACCGGCGCGCAGGCGAGCGCTGCCGGTATTTGGCGCCCTCAATTCATCGAGTGGTGGTCTTTGGCTGTTTTCATTGGGAAGCCAGAATGATTGGCATCAAAAGCATCGCGAGTTACGTGCCTACCGCTGGCCTGGACAACTATGTCCAGGGGGCGAAGTTCGGCAAGGACGAAGAGTTCATGTTCGGCAAGATCGGCGCCTCTTTCCTGCCGCGCAAGGCCGCAGAACAGGAAACCTCCGACCTGTGCGTAGAAGCCGCCCAGGCCCTGTTCGCCAGCAACCCTGACCTGGATCCGCAGTCGATCGATGCGTTGATCGTGGTCACCCAGAACGGTGACGAAGAAGGCCTGCCGCACACCGCTGCCATCGTTCAGAGCAAGCTGGGCCTTTCCACCCGGGTAGCGGCGTTCGATGTGTCGCTGGGCTGCTCGGGCTATGTGTATGGCTTGTATGCGATCAAGGGCTTCATGGAAGCGGCAGGGCTGAAAAATGGCTTGCTGATCACTGCCGACCCGTACTCGAAGATCGTCGACCCGGAAGACCGTAACACCACCATGCTGTTTGGCGACGCCGCCACGGCTACCTGGATGGGTGAAGGCGCGGTCTGGAAGTTGGGCCAGGCGCGTTTCGGCACCGACGGGTCCGGCGCTGAACACCTCAAGGTCAGCGATGGCAAGTTCTTCATGAACGGCCGCCAGGTATTCAACTTCGCCTTGATCAAGGTGCCGGCGCACCTGCATGAGTTGCTGGACGCCAGCGGCCTGCAGTCATCGGATATCGACGCCTTCTGCATCCACCAGGGTAGCGCGGCGATTGTCGACGCGGTCGCGCGCCGTTTCGAAGAGCAGCACCCCGAGAAGTTCGTCAAGGACATGCTCGAAACCGGCAACACTGTGTCGTCCAGCGTGCCACTGCTGCTGCAGAAGCACATGCTCGACGGCAGCTGGAAGCGCGTGGCCATCAGCGGCTTTGGCGTGGGGCTGTCGTGGGGCTCGGCCATTCTCTATCGCGACTGACCCTCAGCCCGTTCCCAAAAGCGCCCGGCGGCCACCGCCCGGCGCTTTTTTTATGCCTGGACCAACAGGCACGGGCCTCACCTAGTCCCTGTGGGAGCGGGCATGCCCGCGAAAAAATCAACGCGGTGGATGGCACCGGCATTGCCGGTGTTCGCGGGCGCGCCCGCTCCCACAGGGGAGGGTGGGGGCTGGCAATGCCATCAAGCCTGTTCAGCAGCGGAATTTGACGCCAATAAACCGCCCTTAACCCCTTGATTTCTCAGGGCTGGCCTCCTGCCAGCATTTTTTTTTCGAAAAAACCCTCAAGCAACTCGCGCACCCGACGATAACTATTACGAAGGTTCTCTAGGCCAATCCGGCGGTTGCCAAGGCCGGAAGCCGCAGTACCCATCCAACGAGGATTTCGTCATGCCGTTAACCGTTAATACCAACATTGCGTCGATCACTACCCAGGGCAACCTGACCAAGGCGAGCAACGCCCAGACCACTTCGATGCAGCGTCTGTCCTCGGGTCTGCGCATCAACAGCGCTAAAGACGACGCTGCCGGCCTGCAGATCAGCAACCGTCTGACCAGCCAGATCAACGGCCTGGGCCAGGCTGTGAAAAACGCCAACGACGGTATCTCGATTGCCCAGACCGCTGAAGGCGCGATGCAGGCTTCGACCGACATCCTGCAGAAAATGCGTACACTGGCACTGTCCTCGGCTACTGGCTCCCTGAGCGCCGACGACCGTAAGTCGAACAACGACGAATACCAAGCTCTGACTGCAGAACTGACCCGTATCTCGCAGACCACCACCTTCGGCGGTCAAAAGCTGCTGGACGGTTCTTATGGCACCAAGGCCATTCAGGTTGGTGCAAATGCAAACGAAACGATCAACCTGTCGCTGGAGAACGTAGCGGCAAATCAGATCGGTTCCCAGCAGGTGAAGAGTATTACAGCCTCTCCGAAAGCAACCGGTCTGACTGGCGGTGATCTCACTGTAACTGGTAATGGTCAGAGTGAGGACTTCAAGGTTAAAGCTGGCGCCTCTGCAAAAGAAATCGCCAAAGGTCTTAATGGTATCATTGGTGGTCTTACCGCCACTGCTAGTACTGAAGTTAGCTTCACTGTAGATGCAGCTGCTTCAACCACGCCAGCGGATTTCACGATTACTGTGGGTGACCAAGACGTCACACTGCTGGGCGTGAGGGACACGGCTTCGCTTGCTGATCAGCTGAAGTCCAACTCCGCGAAATTGGGCATTAGCGTTAACTATGATGAAAGCAATGGCTCACTTTCCATCAAGTCTGACACCGGTGAAAACGTTGCTTTCTCTGACACCAACGCTGGTGCCGTTGCTGCAATTAAAGTTGCAAGCAAAGGTGGTGATGGCCTCTATAGCACCGCTGTTGCGATTGCTGACACAATGATCGCTACTGGTGCAGTATCTCTGGATTCTGCGAAAGGCTATTCTTTGACCAGTGCTGGTACAGCAGTTACTGAGCTGTTTGGCGCGAAAGGCACTTCTGAAAAAACAACTATTGCCCAAACTGATGTAACCGACGCAACCAAGGCACAAAACGCCTTGGCCGTCATCGACAAGGCCATCGGCTCCATCGACAGCGTCCGTTCGGGCCTGGGTGCTACCCAGAACCGTCTGCAAACCACCGTCGACAACCTGCAGAACATCCAGAAGAACTCCACCGCTGCCCGTTCCACCGTGCAGGACGTGGACTTCGCTTCGGAAACTGCCGAGCTGACCAAGCAGCAGACCCTGCAGCAGGCTTCGACTGCGATCCTGTCGCAGGCCAACCAGCTGCCATCCTCGGTCCTGAAACTGCTCCAGTAATTCAGGCGCCTGAGTAAAGGGTGAAAGGGCGCGTTTACGTGCCCTTTTGCCTTTTTTGACATGAGGAGTTCGAAACATGGACATGAGTGTCCAGCTGAGCCAAGTGTATCCGTCCGTGTTACCCCAGGCGCCAGTAGCTGATCGGGACTCAGCGGCACCTGCCAAAGTGCAGGAAGTTGCTGCCCCCGAGAAACAGCCGCACTCGCGCGAAGACCTGGAAAAGGCAGTTGGCGAAATTCGTGATTTCGTCCAGTCGAGCCAGCGTCAGCTGGACTTTTTCATTGATGATTCCACGGGTCGGGTTGTAGTCAAGGTGATTGCTACCCAGTCCGGCGAGGTGATCCGGCAGCTTCCGTCGGAACTTGCGCTTAAGTTGGCGCAAAGCCTCAGTGAAGCCAGTAGCTTGCTGTTCGATGATCAGGCGTAGGCTGGCATGATTTTTGTTGTTGTCGATAATTTGATGGATATTTCCGCCAAGGATCCGGCAGCTACTGAACAAGGAGAGCAATGATGGCAGGTACAACAGTCAGTGGTATTGGCTCGGGCATTGACACCCAGGCGATCGTCGAGTCCCTGGTGGCCGCGCAAAAGGCGCCAAAACAGGCCCAGATCAATACCCAAACACTGAAGGCAACCACCACGTTGTCCTCTATTGGCAAGATTCAGGCCGCTCTGGATGCCTTCCGTGGCGCATTAACCACAATGACCGACAGTAACAGCTTCGGTGGACTCAGCCTGAAGTCTTCGGATGAGAAGGTCGCGACCGTGACCATGGGCACCGGGGCCGCAAATGGCTCGTTCAAGCTGATCGTCGACAAGCTGGCGACTGCGTCGAAAGTCTCGACCAAGGTCTATGCGAATGGCGCCGGCTCGGTAGTCAATAGCGGCACCACGTCGACTACCTTGACCATGAGTCAGGGCGGTAAGGACTTTGATCTGAGCGTTCCCCCTGGTGCAACGTTGCAGCAGGTGCGCGATAGCATCAATAGTCAGTTTGGTACGGCAGGTCTGAGTGCCAACGTACTGACTGATGCCAATGGCTCTCGTTTGATTGTCACCTCGACCACGATGGGGGAAGGCTCCGATATTACGCTTTCGGGCAACTCGGGCATCGATACTGGCTATTCCGTAGTCGATGAGCCGACGGACGCCGAGTACACCCTCGATGGCATCGCAATGAAGTCCAAGACCAACGATATCAATGATGCCGTCAGTGGGCTCAATATCAAGTTGGTGGGTATTTCGCCGACGAGCGCCACCAGTGGAGAAAAGACAGCGACCATTTTATCGCTGACTACCAGTTCCACCACCTTGAAGTCGGGCCTCAAGGGTTTCATCGATACCTACAATGCCTTGCTTACGGTTCTGAACGCTGAAACAAAGGTCACCAAGAATGCCGATGGCACCATGACGGCCGCTGCGCTGACCGGTGATGCGACCATGCGCACCTTGATGACTTCCATCCGTGAAGAACTCAATGCGGTGTCGGGCAACGGTACGCTGAAGTCGTTGGCCGCATTTGGTGTAACGTCTGCCCAGGATGGCGGTGCGCTAAGCCTGGACGACAAGAAGTGGGACAAGGCTGCAACCAACAATGCGGCAGATCTGACCAGCATTTTCAATGGCAAGGACGGCCTGCTGGCGCGCCTGCAAAAGGTCACCGAGCCGTTCGCCAAGGCCAGTACCGGTACACTTGCCGCACGCTCCCAGGTGCTCAGTGAAAGCCTGACCAAGCTCAAGGCCGAGCAGGACACCCTGGACGCCCGCATGGAAGCACTGCAAAAAAGCCTGCAGGACAAGTACAACAACATGGATACCTTGGTCACGCAGTTGCGTCAGCAGCAGAACTCGGTACTCAGCACGCTCAACGCGTTGAACAAGTCGAACAGCGACGATTGATCCATGAGTATTGCATGAAGCCTGGGCACAGTGCCCAGCTTCATGTCATCGGCCGGTAAAGTTTTTCTCGATCCGCCCGATACAAGGAATATCTCCCCTAAGCCTGCCCGTCACGAGGTCGCAAGATGAATCCCATGAGAGCCCTTCGTCAGTACCAGAAGGTCAATTCCCATGCTCAGATTTCCGAAGCCACGCCGCATCGCCTGGTGCAGATGCTGATGGAGGGAGGTCTCGATCGGATGGCCCAGGCCAAGGGTGCTATGGCGCGCGGTGACATCGCCGAGAAGGGGCTGATGCTGGGCAAGGCGATCGACATCATCATCGGCCTGCGTGACGGCCTGCAGCCGGAGAAAAGCGAAAACCCCGAGTATGTGGAAAACCTCGACGCCCTCTATGTATACATGACCAACCGGCTCATGCAGGCGAATGTCGACAACGATGCCAGCATCATCGACGAAGTTGCGCAACTGCTAATTACCGTGAAAAGCGGTTGGGATGGCATTGCCGACGCCCAGCCCGCCAGCTGACGGCAAGGAGATTAACGTGAACGCACTGCAACGCCTCGATGACACCTGCGATGCCCTGATCGGCGCTCTTGGTGAACGTGACTGGGACGCTATTGCCAAGTTGGATGTGGCATGTCGCACCTGCATCGACGAGGTACTGGAAAACCACACGATGGACCAGGGGTTGCTGCGCGAAAAGCTGGAAGGGGTTTTGGAGGTCTACCGCAACCTCATCGATGTGACAACCGGTGAACGCCAGGCAATTGCCGAAGAGATGATGCAGATCAACCAAGCAAAAAATGCTTCAAAGGTATATCATCTCTTCAGGTAAGATGCGCACAACATTAGAAAAGGCGCCATAAATTTGACTGTATGGCCCTTTTTGACTTAACTAGTGGCTGTTTTCGAATTCCAGACGTCCGAACACTGACCATTCAGTCGGAATGATGTCGAGCATGCCCCTTGCAGGGTGCCGATATGACTAGGGAAGTTGCTATTGCATGTGGCGTGAAACCAAGATCCTGCTGATCGATGACGACAGCGCGCGCCGCCGCGACCTCGCGGTGGTGCTGAACTTTCTCGGCGAAGAAAACCTCGCGTGCGCCAGCCACGACTGGCAGCAGGCGGTGGAGCCTTTGGCCTCGAGCCGTGAAGTGCTGTGCGTGCTTATCGGCGCTGTAAACGCCCCTGGCAATGTGCTTGGGTTGCTTAAGACAGTGGCTGCATGGGATGAGTTCCTTCCTGTTCTACTTTTAGGTGAAATTTCTTCTGCAGACCTGCCGGAGGAGCTTCGCCGCCGCGTCCTTTCCAACCTGGAAATGCCGCCAAGCTACAGCGAGCTGCTCGATTCGCTGCACCGTGCCCAGGTCTATCGCGAGATGTACGACCAGGCACGCGAGCGCGGTCGCCAGCGCGAACCCAACCTGTTCCGCAGCTTGGTCGGCACCAGTCGTGCCATCCAGCACGTGCGGCAGATGATGCAGCAGGTGGCCGATACCGACGCCAGTGTGCTGATCCTGGGTGAGTCAGGCACCGGCAAAGAGGTGGTCGCGCGCAACCTGCACTACCACTCCAAGCGCCGCGACGCGCCGTTCGTGCCGGTCAACTGCGGCGCGATCCCTGCCGAGTTGCTGGAAAGCGAGCTGTTCGGCCACGAGAAGGGTGCCTTCACCGGGGCGATCACCAGCCGTGCCGGGCGTTTCGAACTGGCCAACGGCGGTACCCTGTTCCTCGACGAAATCGGCGACATGCCGTTGCCGATGCAGGTCAAGCTGCTGCGCGTGCTGCAGGAGCGCACCTTCGAGCGCGTGGGCAGCAACAAGACCCAGAGCATTGATGTGCGCATCATTGCCGCTACGCACAAGAACCTCGAGAACATGATCGAGGACGGCACCTTCCGCGAAGACCTGTACTACCGGCTGAACGTGTTCCCCATCGAGATGGCACCGCTGCGCGAGCGGGTGGAAGACATTCCGCTGCTGATGAACGAGCTGATCTCGCGCATGGAGCACGAGAAACGCGGTTCCATCCGTTTCAATTCCGCTTCGATCATGTCGTTGTGCCGCCATGGCTGGCCGGGCAACGTGCGTGAGCTGGCCAACCTGGTCGAGCGCATGGCGATCATGCACCCGTACGGGGTGATTGGCGTGTCCGAGCTGCCGAAGAAGTTTCGTTACGTCGATGACGAAGACGAGCAGATGGTCGACAGCCTGCGCAGCGACCTGGAAGAGCGCGTGGCGATCAATGGCAATACGCCGAATTTCGGCAGTCATGCGATGCTGCCGCCTGAAGGCCTGGACCTGAAGGACTACCTGGGTAGCCTGGAGCAGGGCCTGATCCAGCAGGCGCTGGACGATGCCAACGGTATCGTTGCGCGCGCGGCTGAGCGTTTGCGTATTCGTCGCACCACATTGGTGGAGAAGATGCGCAAGTACGGCATGAGCCGCCAGGGGGGCGAGGAGCAGGCGGAGGATTGATGGGGGCGTCGGGGTGTTCACCTCGACCTTTCTAGTGCCTGTTAGATCGAGCGCCGCCCGCGCGGCGCATCGCGAGCTGGCGCTCGCTCCTACGTTTGTTTCGGGCCAGTGAGGCCTGTGACAGGCGCGCGCGACCGCCTTGTTCGTACGGCGCGATATCGTGCCATGCCCCAAGGGGGCGCGCGCAAATCCCCCAGGCATAACTGGCCCGAAACAAACGTAGGAGCG